>CANJYI010000047.1 GCA_947478975.1 Chthoniobacteraceae bacterium | reverse complement strand
GATCTCAGCGGCCGCCAGCGCCCCTATTCACCGCAGCGTGCTGCGCTGTTGCGGGTATCTTCCTCGCGGACCAAGTTGCGTCCCCGCGTGACCTAGGGTTGGTCCTGCTTCCGGCCGCCCTCGCCTATGCCATGACCGCCCCCGGCCGCCTGCCGTGGCTCGCATTGCTCCTCGTTGGTGCGGGGACCGCCCACCACTGGACGCGCGAGCGCTCGCCAGCCCGTGAAATTTCCCGCCGCATCCCGGCCGGTGAAGTCTGTCCCGCCATCCTTGTCGGAACGGTTTTGGACGTCCCGGAGCCAGGCAGCAATACCAGCGGCACGCCCCGCAGCCGTTATCTTTTCCAAGTAGATACCTCAGAGGCTCGTGATTTCTCGGTTCCTGGTGCACGCGTCCTTGTCCACGCCAAGGGCAACGCTCCACGGTGCGGCGAGCGTCTGCGCCTGCGCGTTGCACTTCGGAGAATCCCGCCCGCCCGCAACCCAGGTCAGCCCGACATGGCCACCTTGTGGGCGCGCCGGGGGATCTGGGTGGAGGCTTTTCTCTCCCACCCGCAGGACACCGAGAAGCTCTCGGCCCCCGCCTTTTGGCAGCCAAAACAATGGGCGTTTCAGAGCCGTTTGTGGATCTCGGATGCACTCGCGCGGGGCATCGAAAATCAGCCTCTGGCGCACGCCCTCATTGCCAGCATGGTACTCGGGGTCCGTGGGACCGGCTTGCGGGAGGCTGAAGCGTGGTTTCGGGAGACCGGAACCCTTCACCTGTTTGCCGTCAGTGGCCTCAATCTGACGATGCTGGCCTGGCTGCTGACCACAGGCTTCCGAATCGCCGGGGCAGGCCCACGGTTGACTGGCTTCCTCACACTCCCCCTCCTCGCACTTTACGCCGTCGCTGTGGGCCTTGGTCCGAGCTGTCTCAGGGCGCTGGTCGGCACCATCCTACTCCTCGGATGTGTCTGGGTAGAGCGGCCTTCTGTCGCCTACAATAACATCGGGGCGGCCGCCCTGCTCCTGCTGTTTGCGGATACCAACAACCTTTTCCAAGGCGGCTTTCAGCTCTCCTTTTGTCTCGTACTTGCCCTTCTCTGGATGGCCACCCCGCTGGGCCGCCACATGGGCAGTCTCGCCTACCCGGACCCGCTCCTGCCGCGCAAACTCTGGACGCCGCCGCAGCGCTGGCGGGTGCGTTTGAGCGTCAGTCTGTGCGCCACTGTGGCGGCAAGCCTGGTGGCCTTTGTGGCTGGGCTCCCTTGGAGCTATCTGGCTTTTCATTTGGTTTCCCCTGTGGGCGTCGCAGTCAATCTGCTGGTCATACCCCTCGCCTTTGGAATTCTAAGCCTGGGACTGTTGAGCGTTTTTGCAGCCCCACTCGGACTCGTGACGCCTTGGATTAACCGGACCAACGCCCTGCTTGCCGAGGTGCTGTTGGACGTCGTCCGCACCGGAAGCTCCATTCCCGGAGGTCATTGGGCCGCAGCAAATCCCTTCGTCCAACGGCCGGACTTTGTCGTCCTCGATGTCGGAAGCGGTGCCGCAGTCCTCCTGGATATCCGTGGAAAGCCGTGGCTTCTCGATTGCGGCAACGACACGCAGTTTGACTTCTTGCTCCTGCCTGGGCTCCGCTTTTTTGGGCTCAACCGGCTTGAGGGGCTCGTCCTTTCCCACGGCGATGCCGCGCACATCGGCGGCGCGCTGGCGACGCAGCGCTTCTTTGCACCGCGCCAGCTTGTGGATTCTGTGGCAAAGGATCGGTCGCGCTCGAGAAAGCAACTGGCTACCCGCCTAGAGGCCTCGGGCACGCCAGCACGCCCTGTGGCAGCGGGTGACACGCTGCAGGAGGCGCCGGATCCCTTGATCGAAATCCTTTATCCGCCCCGCGGCCTGCAGGCATCGCTGGCCGATGACAAATGCCTCGTCGTCCGTGTCAGTACCGACTGCTGGAGCCTCCTCTATACTGCAGACGCAGGCTATCCGACCGAGCGCTGGCTGCTGGAGCACAGCCCAGACCGGCTGCATGCCGACGTCTGGGTACGGGGCAACCATGTGCGGGAGGCCACAGGCACGGAGGAGTTTGTGCAGGCGGTCAATCCAAGGCTGATCGTTGTGTCGGGGGTGGCCGGTGGGCGGGATTCCGCGCCGACACGGAGATGGGCTGAGCAGTGGCGGGCGCGGGGAACGGCGGTTTGGTTGCAGCAGGACACCGGCGCGGTGGAGGGGTGGGGCGGCAAGAAAAGAGGTGTCCGCGGTTTTCTCAACGGCCAGCAGCAGCAGTGGTGAGGAGGGCCGCGGCGCTGCGGCAGCAGGAGGGGCCCGGCAAGCCGAAGGGTGGGAGGCCGACGCCCGATAAGGCGAAGCGAACGCAAAAGGAGCCCCTGCCCCTTCCTTGCCCTATGTGTTGTATGCCGTTTTCGCAACGCTGGCTCTCCCTGGTGCGGGGAGACCACCACCTCAAGGATGTTGAGCCTCAGCGCTTCGCCGCTCTGCCCGAAAGGCCCCGACTGGCCGCAACGACTGCAGGCTAGCGGCGGAAAGCCCAAGGGTGAGGCTCCGCCCAAAAAGCAAAGGGAGTGAACGGCAGCAGCGCGAGGCACGTACAAACCACTGAGGCAGAGGTTTATCCGCAGATAACAGATGAGCACAGAGGGTTGAGAGGGCCTTTCTCTCTCAGTTTTTCCTCTCGGACATCTGTGCTGATCCGAAATCTGCGGATTACTCTCCATTCCACAAGGAGTCAGCAGAAAGCCTCCCACAGCGCACACGCCCGAGTACCCCGAATCAGGTAATGTTTCGTGCCCGGGCGCTGACCGTCTTGCTCCCGGAGGGAGCGGAGATAATTAGCCGGACGGCAAGCGAGCCCCGCGAGCGCCGCCACCGGTCTGTCCCAAAAAGGGCGCCCGCCCCGGTAGGGGCGCAAGACCGGCCTGCGCGCCCTGGTTCTCCGGCCCCGCCGGGGCCTGCGCTCCCTTTGTGGCGGACCGGGGGCGCTCGCAAGGCCTCGCTGCCGCCCGGCGATCTCCCTCCGCTTCCTCTGGTAGCGAGAGGGGTCGGTTGTCGGTGCGAAACCGTGACTGACTTCGGGCACTAGAGGTCTACACGCCAGATGCGGACGGCTTCCCAGTGAAATAGTCGCCGCCCGCTGTCTCGGCCACCCGCTTGTGCGGTCGGGTGCCTCACATCCTGGCGGAGTGAATTCGGAGTGAATTTTCAATTGAGCGAGCCAGCAACCCTAGAGCCGCTGCCGGTGGTTCCGCAGGCAACCCCCTACGGACTGTCCCCATTCAAACCACCACAGGAGGAAAAAGTCCTCCCGGGAAGAAGCCCGCTGTGAAAGACACACAACCAAAAAAATCTGTGGGTGCTGACATCCGGTTTCTGAAAGCAACGCGATTCAAGGAATGTAATACAGTCCCATGGGGCGAGCCTATGCTTGTTTCATCAATACACCGGGAATCTTGCCTCTCACAGCGATGTAAGACAAACCTGCATGTTAGAAAGAAGACGATTTTTTCATAACGCAGGCTTGGAACAACCTCAGTCAGCCGATAGTTTATTATCAGGCGGCGGCTGGGTTATTTCTCAGCCGTACCGACCACCCCCAGTATGCGTCCCCCTCGCACCCAGGAGAGGAATGCGCTCGTAGACAGACAGGAGCCGTTCCAGCCTCAGCCGTCATTCTCGGCAGGAAGAACTGTGGCCGGATTGGGGCTGCGCTCACTGGCAGTGGCGTTGCTCTTTTTGCTTGGCTTGGCCTGCACGCAGCAAGCGCTGTTGGCAGCCGCCTCGGTGACCAAGGCCGCCACGGGGACGGACCTGACCTTGTCCTCTTCCTGGATCGGAGGAACCCTTCCCACCGAACTGGACATTGCGCTCTTTGATTCCACGCTGGCGGGGGGCACCTCCTTTACGCTGGGCGGCAGCCTTTCCCTTGCTGGAATACAACTCACCAACCCGGGAGTGCCACTTTCTCTTTCCACAGGGTCCTACACCTTAACCCTCGGTTCCGGCGGCCTTGACCTCGGCTCCGCCCGGCAGGACCTCACGCTCACGGGCCTCCTCAGCTTGGGAGCTGGCCAGCAATGGAGCGTGGGTCTTGGCCGGACCCTCAACGTTGCGGCCGCCGTCACCGGGGCCTCCGCCGCCGACCTGTGGAAAACCGGTCGGGGCACAGCAGTCCTTTCGGGAAACAACACCTATACCGGCCAGACAACCGTCACCGGCGGCGTCCTTCTGGTCACCAACGGCTCCGCGCTGGGCGCGGGAGCCTTACCCGTGCTGGTGGGCGGCGACTCCCTGATCGGCGGCGGCGCGCTGGTTCTCGCAGGGCCCGGCGGGACGGGGTTTACACTCGCACAAAACCTAACCCTCTCCGGTTACGGCAGCTCCAGCACCCCTGCGCCCCAGGGTTCAGGAATGGTTCTCGCACAGGCCGCCCTCCTGAGCGTGGGCAACAACACCCTGACCGGCTCCGTCACCACAAGTTCCGCATCCGCAACACGTATCTACTCGGCATCAGGTCAGCTCAACCTCACCGGACAGCTCAACCTCGGAGCGGGCCTCATGACGGCTTTCAGTTCCAGCGCGACCTCCGCGATCCTGCCAAACAACACGGTCATCGACGCGCTCGTCACCGGAGGCACCCTGAACAAGACAGGGTTCGGCACGCTGACCCTGACCAACAGCCTCAACAGTTTCACCGGGCCCGTGCAGATCGACAACGCCGGTTTCATCCGGGTCGAGAACGGCGGGCAACTCGGCCTGAGTACCGCGGCCAACGCGATCATGCTCGGAAATGGAGGAGGCGTCTTCGAAGTCCGCTCCGACAATCCCGGCACCTCCTTTGCCTCGAAAAACTTTAGCCAATACCAATCCACCACCCTTTTTGCCAGCCGCGCGCTGAATGGCAGCGGCCTGAATCAAACGCTCGTGCTGGGCAACTTCTCTCCGACGGGGGCTGGACAGACACTGGTGATCAACAGCCGCGACGGCTATGGCGTTTCCATGGGCACGAGCGGCACCATTACCATCCCGGGATCGAACAGTTACGCCTTCACCAGCACCGCCAACGGGCTGTTGACCATCAATAACACCCTCCAATCCACGGAGCCCTTTGCCCGTACGATCACCCTCACCGTCACAGGGGACACCCTGCTCAACGGCAACTTGAACGGAAGCAACGCCTCGCACTACGCCCAAAAAAGCGGCACCGGCCAGCTTCTGATTTCAGGCATAGCCGGCACCATGGTGGGCGGCTTCAATGCATTTGGAGGCACCACCGTCGTCAATAGCTTTGGCGCCTTCAACAGCGGCAACAGCGGCGCCTTGAACCTGGGCACCACCACTACGACGGGTGCGGTCCTCTACCAAGGCGCGGGGGAAGCCACCACCAAAGCCGTCAACCTCTCGAGCACGACCGCCAGTGCGATGCTCCTCTCCAGCGGTTCGGGCGCCCTCGTCCTCTCCAGAGGCATCACGGCCACCGGAGCCGGCTCCAAAACCTTCATCCTCGGTGGGACTTCCACCGCCGCCAACGAAGTCCGCGGCGTCCTTCAGAACAACACTTCCACAAACCGTACCTCGCTCCTTAAGCAGGGATTTGGCCTGTGGAGTTACTCCCCGGACGCCACTCTTTACGCGTCCTCCACCACAGCGACCGTCGTTTCGGGAGGCTCCACTATCGGCAATTCCGTCGTCCTCAGCAGCACCTCTGGGCTGGTCGTGGGGCAAAGCGTCTCCGGCACAGGCATCTCCGGCGTCATCACCGCCATCAGCGGCGGGACGATCTGGGCGAGCAGCAACATTGGCACGAACCTTGTCGCCGGGGCCACCCTCACCTTCGGTACCCTCACCGGCTTCACTGGAAATGTCACCGTCACCGGCGGCACACTCCAATTCAAACCCACCGCCGCCACCGGCAACGGATCCGATCTGCTGTCCAACTCCGCCATCCTGTCGTTCGGCGCCGACTCCCTCACCAGCGCCGCCTCCGCCGCAAACACGAGCAGCGCAGGCGGCACCTTTCTCTACGCCGGCACTGCCGGCCTCACGGAAACAGCGGGTACGCTCACCCTCTCCGCAGGCGGCGGCATCTTGAAAGGCACAGGCGGAGGCACGCTCTCCTTCGGCACGCTTGGAGCCGTCACAAACGGCTCCGGGCTGAACTTCGACCTCAGCGACGCGGGCTCCAGAGTCGTTCTGGCGGGAACCTCGAATTTATCCTCCGGACTGCTCAATCCGCGCTTTTACCTCAACGGCGCTGACTTCGCTGCCCTCGATGGCACGGGCAGCATTGTCTCCAGCACCTATACGGCCGCCGGGGGCAGCCTGCAGGCCGGCAATACGAGTCCCTATTTCATAGACGGCTACTTCACACAGGCCACCGCCGTCACAATCGCGGGCGGCTTGAAGATGGCCTCGTCCGGCACGCTCAACCTCGGGGGCCTGCTCACCATCAACAGCGGGGCCAACACCGCCGGCGCCCTCCTGCTCACCGGTGGTAACGCGGCGACCCTGTCTGGCGGTTCCCTCACCACCGGGGGCTCCGGGGACTTCGTCATCCGCACGGACACCGAACTCGACGTCCTCACGCTCGCCTCGCCCCTGGCGTCCAGCACCACAGGCGGCCTCACCAAAAACGGGCGCGGCACACTCCTCCTCTCGGGCGCCAATGCGCAATCTGGCACTCTCACCATCAACGAGGGCGTCCTTCGGCTCACCGCCGGCGCCGTGCTGGGCGCGGGCAGCCAGTCTCTGACGATCCGGCAGGGCGGAGTACTGGATCTCAACGGCGTGAATGTCCCCTCGGCCGTCGGCGCCTTCAACGGCAGCGGAACCGTCACCAATTCAGGTACGGTGACAGCCACGCTCACGATCGGCAACAACAACACCGGCGGTGTTTTCAGCGGCCTGCTCCAGGACGGCTCCGCCCCGCTGTCCCTCACCAAAATAGGAACCAACGCGACCACCGCCTTCAGTGGCCTCAACACCTTTACCGGGCCGCTGACGCTTTCGGGTGGCATGCTCCAAGTCAACACGCTTGCGAACATCGGAGTCACAAGCGCCATCGGGCGGGGCGATGCGGCAAGCGCCGCCTCCAACGCGGCCAGCCTCGTCTTTAACGGCGGCATCCTCCAGTACACCGGGTCAAACGCACAGATTTACCAAACCACCCAGACGCCCTCCGTTTCCCTCAACCGCCTTTTCACGCTCGCTGGAAACGGCACGCTCGATTCCTCCGGACAGTACGGAAACAACGTCCTCGCAGCGGGCGCCGCAAACAACGCGGCCCTGATCTTTAACAACACCGCCCCCGTGGTCTTTAGCGGCACGGGCGCCCGCACGCTCACCCTTCAGGGCAACTCCACCGGCGACAACGAGCTGGATCTCCAGCTTGTAAACAACGGCACCAGCTCGCTTTCCGTTACGAAGACAGGGGCGGGCGTCTGGATCCTTGGCGGCTCTTCAAACACTTACTCCGGCACCACCACGGTCTCCGCCGGCGTGCTGCGTCTCGCGCCGGGTACCGCGCTTTCTCCCAACACCAACCTGCTCTTCAACAGTTCCGCGGGTGTACTCGAGGCCTCGGGCACATTCACGCTTTCCGTGGGCACGCTCGCCAACCAGGTCCAGTGGGGGGCCAACAGCATCGGTGGCTTTGCGGCCTCCGGAGCCAAACTTCTCGTGAGCGGCGGTTCCGTCCTTTGGGGCGGCACCGGCCTCGTAAGCGGCACCCTGCTGCTCAACAATTCCAACTCGGCACTTTCAGAAGTAGAGTTCGCTCCGGCGCTCAACCTCGGGACGAATTTCACCCCGACGCGGATCATCCAGGTGGACGACAACACCGCCGCGACCACGGACTTTGCCACAGTGTCGGGCGTGATCTCCGGAAGCGCCTCAGCTAGCACCGCCGCCCTGACGAAAACCGGCGCCGGAGTCCTTTACATCACTCGGGCCAACACATTTACAGGTGGTTCAGGCGGCCTGGTGGTCAACAACGGTCTGGTGGTGGTTGGATCCCTTGGCGCCAACGGGCCACTCGGCGCGCTCACCGGAAACGGGGACAGGCTGGTCATTGGCGCGGCAGGCAACACTGCCGGCTTGGTGTATGCGGGCATCGGGGAAACGGTGACCCGACGCATTGAGATCGCCGGTACCGGGGGCACTTCGATTCTGGAAAACAACGGCGCGGGGCCGCTGTCGATTTCTGACATCGTCTTCAGCCAGACTGGCGCCAAAAACCTCACGCTCCAAGGCGGAAACGCCGACTGGAACGAAATCAGCGGTGCCATCACCAACAACGGTGCAAGCACCACAGCACTCACAAAAACGGGCAACGGCACGTGGGTGCTCTCGGGCACAAACACCTATTCTGGGAATACCAACTTCTCCGCCGGGGTGCTTGGGATTGCCAATGACGCCGCTTTTGGCGGAAGCGCGGTGTCGCTGGCCAACACACAGCCCTTAGCGTTCGTAACCTTTGGTGGAACGCGCACCCTTCCTAACAACTTCAGTGCGGTCTCAGGAGCGGTGCTGACGGTTTCGGGAACCAGCAGCCTGGTGCTTGGAGGGACCTTCAACAACTCGGGCGTCACCCTAAGCAACTTTCTCACCGACGGTGCGACACTCACGCTTGGAGGCATCGCGAATTTGCAGGATTCGACCTACAATAAAACCCTGCTTCTGCGCGGCACGGGCACCACCATTCTCAACGGCACCCTCCAAAACGGCGGAACGGCGCTCGGCACCCTCCAGGTCGACATGGCGGCCAATACGACCTTTAACGCCCCGCCAGGACTTGTGATCCTGGGAGCCAACAGCGTCTCCAATACCTACGTGGGAAACACAAACCTCGTCAGCGGCGTGCTGCAGTTAAACACCCCCCAAGGCTCTTACCTTGGGGCCAGCACACCGCTGGGTGCGGGCACGAGCGCCCTGGTCTTTAATGGAGCGAGCTATCTCCAAGCCCTCAACAACCTCACGCTCGCCCAGTCGCTGGGCCTCTTTACTGCGGGAGCCACTGCAGTTGTTCAGGGCCCCGGTGACATCGCTTTCGCCGGGACGGTCTCTTATAACACCTCCGGCAATAACATACTGCTCAACAACGGCTCCGGCCTCCTCACGCTGGCCGGCGACTTTGCCCTGCAGGACACCACAAACGCCCGTACCGTGACCTTCGGTGGTTCGGGAAACCTGCTTATGACAGGGGTGGTTAAAAACGGCGGGACCACCACCGGCTCCCTCATCAAGGCCGGCCCCGGCACGCTCACCCTTGCCGGTACCAACACCTTCACAGGCGCGCTCTCCATCAACAGCGGCACCCTTGCAGCAGCGTTCAACTCCGCCGCAAACAACCAGCTGGGAGCGACCACGCTTACCCTCGGCGGCGGCCTGCTCCTTGCCACCAAGGGCGACGCCACCTCCGGCACCCAAACCTACACCAGCACCAGTCTCACCGCCGCCACCTCCTCCGCGCTGACGCTCGCCACCACCGGCGGTGGCTCCCTTTCACTGTTCACCGGCCCGCTCACGCGTGGCGCCGGCGCCACGGTGGTCTTCACGCCGCCCTCCAGCGGAGCGATCAATGTCGGCACCAGCACCATCGGCAACTGGGCGGTGTTCAACTCCGCCGGCGTCCTTTCCTTCGCCACCAAGGACGGCTCCAACAACCTCGCCGCCGCGGCCATCACAGCGCGCGATGCGGCGGCCTCCTTCACCGCCGCCGACAATGTCACGGACGCCACCGGCTTCACCGGCACCGCAACCTCCGGGACGATCCAGTCCCTGCGCTTTAACGCAACCAACTCCTCCACTCTTACCGTGGCCACCGGCGCCACCCTCACCCTCGCAGGGGGCGGCATTCTGGTGACTCCAGGCGTAGGCGCCTTTGATTCAGCAATCTCTGGTGGAGCTCTTGCCTCCACTACGGGCGAGCTTTTCATCTTCCAGCAAAATCCGCAGGGCACCAACGCACTGACGCTCAACTCCCTCATCCAAAACGGTACCCTCACCAAGGCGGGCCCCGGCATGCTCATCCTTTCCTCCTCCAACAACACCTACACAGGCGCCACCAATCTCAACGCCGGCACGCTCCGGGTCGGCGGAGGCAACGCCGTCGGTGACCGGTCCACGCTCAACATTGCCAACAACGCCTCCGCCGTGTTCGACCTCAACAACGGTTCCGAGACCGTCGGCAGCCTTGCCGGAGGCGGCCTCCTCCGCAGTACACTCACCGCAGGCATCGTGACTGGTACCGTGGCGGTGGGCGGGGAGGTCCGCATTGGAACCGGCACGCTCACCGTCACTCAGACCGCGAGCACCACCTACTCGGGCGCGCTGACCGGCACCGGAGCGCTGGTGGTTCTGGGCACCGCAGCTGCCAACACGCTGACACTCAACACTGCGAGCAACCTCTTCAGCGGCAGCCTGCTGCTAAACGGCGCGCAGCTCGTTCTGGCCAACGGCGCGCTCACGAGTGGTCTCGCCTCCGCCAACCTTGCAGCGGTCGGTGCGGTCTCCATCCTCAACGGTGGCGGACTCAGCATCGACACCACCGGCGCCCTGCAGGCCAACAGGCTCTCGGACACTGCCCCCATTCTGCTCCAAAACACCGGTCCCGTAACCACGATCAGCACAGTCGGGCTCGGTTTCACCAGCGACCAGGCCAGCACGCTTGTCCCCCGTCTGGAGACGGTCGGAGCGGTGACCCTCGGCGGCGGGGCCAACACCATCCGGGTGAACGCCAGCGCAGCGCTCGCCGTTGCGCAGCTTTCCTTGGATTCACTCACCCGTACCAACAAGGCCACGGCTGTGTTGCTGGGTTCCTCCATGGAGGACCCGATCTCCGCACGGCGCGGCGACATCGTGGTGCGCAATGGGGCCAACCTTGTCGGCGGTCTTGTTGGCGGCGGCGGGCTGCCCGGTTCCTCCAACATCAGCATCCTGCCCTGGGCGGTGGGCACCAACGCAGGCGCCACCGTCACGGGAGCAGTCTACG
>CANJYI010000046.1 GCA_947478975.1 Chthoniobacteraceae bacterium | reverse complement strand
CTCCCCTCTTAGTAAAGTATTTCAAACGCAATGGCGGCTCCTGGGAGTTTGACCCTGCCCTGCGAAAAAAAGTCATCTTCAAGGAGCTCAATCTGATGAGCAATTGGCCGTTCATGCCAGCTCTGGACGTGGTTTTTCTCAGAAACGTGCTGATCTATTTCGACGTGGACACGAAGAAAGCGATCCTCGGTAAGATCCGTCGCATGCTTCGCCCCAACGGCTATCTGTTTCTTGGCGGGGCGGAAACGACCATGAACCTCGACGAGGCCTTCGAGCGTGTTGTCTTTGAAAAGGCGACTTGCTACCGGAGTCCCGGGCCGTAGAACCCGGAGGTTGCGCCATTTCCGAGGATCGCAGGGCAATAGAGAGACCTGACACAACCCGACGTGGCAAGGGCCGTCCGTTTTAATAAACCAAATTAATAAACCAAAATGAAAAGGCTCAGGTCCTTGGCACTCGCGCTGGTTGTCATGTTTGCCGTACCTGCCACAACGCCGGCAGTCCCGGCGGAAGGCAGCCAGTCGGCGCCCGACCTTACGAAGGGCGAAGCGATTCCCGTCGGTGCCAAACACGACTGGAATTTGGGTGCCACCGGGGCGCGCGGGTGGATGTCCTGTGACAAGCTGGTAACCAGCGGCGCCCGGCAGATAGCCATCACCAAGGTTGACCAAGGTTCGCCCGCCGATGGGGTCCTTGAAGTCGGGGATGTCCTGCTCGGTGTGGGCGGTATTCCGTTTTCCTACGATCCGCGGACTGAGTTTGGTAACGCGCTGTCTGCGGCCGAATCGGAGAATGGAGGCGGAAAACTGGCGCTCACGCGCTGGCGGGCGGGCGCGGTGGAGCAGGTTGCCGTGAGGCTTGCTGTGCTCGGGACTTACGGGGCCACCGCGCCTTATGACTGTCCCAAATCGAAGCGTATTTTGGAGCAGGGCTGCAGGCTGCTTGCCACTCAGGTAGCCGCCCCGGACTACGCCAAAAGACAAAGCCCGATCACCCGCTCTCTCAACGCGCTGGCGCTGCTGGCCAGCGGAAACCCCACCTACTTGACTCTGGTTCAAAAAGAGGCGCAATGGGCTTCGGAGTTCGCTGCTGATGGAATGCAGTCATGGCAATACGGTTACGTAATGATGCTGCTATCCGAATACGTCATCGCCACCGGCGATCCCAGTGTTCGGCCCGGTTTGCGGCGCCTTGCAATGGAGACCGCCAACGGACAGAGCGCTGTGGGCTCTTGGGGACACAAATTCGCAAAGCCAGACGGGCGGCTTTTTGGCTACGGAATGATGAACTCCCCCGGCATCCCGCTCACCATTGGGCTGGTGCTGGCCCAGGAGGCAGGGGTAAGAGACGCGGCAATAGAGCGAGCCATCGAGCGCAGCACTCGTCTGCTACGCTTCTACGCCGGCAAAGGCGCTGTTCCCTACGGTGACCACCATCCGTGGACGCAGACGCATGACGACAACGGCAAGTGCGGGATGGCCAGCGTCCTCTTTGGGCTGATTGGCGAAGCCAAAGCCGCGGAGTTTTTCTCCCGCATGAGCATCGCTTCCCACGGCCCGGAACGGGACACCGGTCACACCGGAAACTTCTTCAACATGCTTTGGGCGATGCCCGGTGTTGCGCAGTCTGGACCTGCGGCTACGGGAGCGTGGATGCAGGAATTCGGTGGCTGGTATTTCGATCTCGCGCGCCGGTGGGATGGCAGTTTCACCCACCAAGGCCCGCCTGAGCCAAACAACGACAGCTACGCCGGGTGGGACTGTACCGGGGCGTATTTGCTTGCCCACGCGATGGCTGTAAAAAAAATCAACCTGACTGGAAAACGTCCCGGGGTGGCTCCCCAGCTCAACGCTGCTGCCGCGCACTCGCTGATTCTCGACGGGCGCGGCTGGAACAACAAAGACCGTACCAGCTTCTATGATGCGCTCAGCGAGGAGGACCTGCTGGCGCGTCTTGGCAGTTGGTCCCCGACCGTTCGCGAGCGGGCTGCTGCGGGCCTCTCGCGCCGCAAGGGCGCTGTCGTTCCAGCGCTTCTCAAAATGCTCGAATCGCCGGAACTTGACGCCCGCTATGGCGCTTGTGAGGCACTGGCTGCATTGCGTGAGAAGGGCGCGCCGGCCGTGGGTTCACTGAGCAAACTGCTCTCTCAAAATGATCTGTGGCTGCGCATCAAGGCTGCTGAGGCGCTTGCGGCGATTGGCGTTGCCGCCAGGCAAAGCGTCCCGGAGATCCTAGAGGGACTGGCACGGGTAGATTTGGAAAAGGATCCCCGCGGCATGGAGCAGCGTTATTTGTCTTTTGCACTTTTTGAGACCCGCGGCGGCCTGCTTTCTCGTTCGCTGGATGGGGTGGATCGCGAGGCCCTCTACAAGGCGGTGAGAGCCGGCCTCAAAAACCAGGACGGCAGGGCCCGGGGCAGCTTCGGATCGGTTTATCGGAATCTCTCGGCGGAGGAGATCAGACCGTTGCTGCCCGCCATCTATCAGGCGGTCATGGAGCCTGCACCGAGCGGTGAAATGTTTGCGGATGTTATCCGCGTCGAAGGGCTCCAACTTTTGGCGAAACACCGGATCGCAGAAGGCATGAGCGCCTGCGTGAAGTATACGCGCGATCAGAATCCATGGAGCAGTCAGAATCGGACACCGGAATTGATGAAGATCCTGCTGAGTTACGGCACCCACGCCAAAGCGGTCCTTCCGGAGCTGAGACAGATTGGTGATTACTTTGAAAGGGACGAAAAGGACTTCCCGAAGAACCTGATGCTGCTGAAGGCCGGAAGCATCCGCGAGGCGGTCAGCGCGATCGAAGCCTCCACAGAAACCCCGGAGCTGGGCAGTCTCAAATAGCGGCACGGCCTGCCGCCACCCCCCATGAAACCAGCACTCGTCCTTGCAGCGCTTGCCTTCCTTGTGTTTCCAGCGCACGCCAAGCCCTTAAAGGTGTTCATCCTTGCGGGCCAATCGAACATGGAGGGCCACGCGAAAATCGAGACGTTTGACTACATCGGCGACGATCCCGCCACCGCGCCGCTCCTCAGGCAGATGGCGGGTCCGGACGGAAAACCGCGGGTGTGCGACGGAGCCTGGATCTCGTTTTTTACAGGCAGCGGCGACCAAAATGGCGAAGGCTTTGGCAAGCTTTCCGCCGGTTACGGTTCCCGCAGAGATCCGGAACAGGATGGAGGCAAGATCGGCCCCGAGTTCACCTTTGGCCTGGCAATGGACGCCGTGTTTGATGAACCGGTCCTGATCATTAAAACCGCGTGGGGCGGCAAGAGTCTGCACACCGACTTCCGACCGCCGAGCGGCGGGCCCTACCAACTCAGTGCGTTTCAGCGGGAAATGTATCCCAAGCAGGAAGGGCACGGGATTCCCAAGGACTTTGCACAGTGGCAAGCGGACAAGAAAAAGGAGACGGGCAAGTACTACGGCTTAATGATCGCACATGTGAAAAGGGTCCTGGCTGACATCAGGCGGGTGTGCCCGGAGTATGATTCCAAACAGGGCTACGAGCTTGGAGGGTTTGTCTGGCTTCAGGGTTGGAACGATGCGGTCGACTCCCACGTCTATCCGAACCGCAACAAGCCGGACCGGTTCGCCCTTTATTCGGAACTGCTCGCGCATTTCATCCGCGATGTGCGGCTGGATCTCGGCGCCCCGGGGATGCCGTTCGTCATCGGCGTGATGGGTGTCGACGGCGCAAAAGCGGGCGCTGACATGGTTGCATTCCGCGAGGCCATGGTCGCGCCATCTCTCCTGCCGGAGTTTGTTGGAAACGTCGCAGCAGTCCAGACCGCGCCGTTTTGGTCCATGGAACTCGCCGCCATTGCTGCCAAATACGACCAGGTACGGCAAATGCGATTCTACCTCGATTCGAAGCACAAGGACCACCCAAACGCTGCCGGCAGCATGACCGACGGGCAGAAGGCCGAGTATCTGAAACTGTTTGAGTCCATGCTGATTTCGCCGGAGGAAGTCGTCCTGTGGAAGCGCGGTGCATCCAATGCCGGCTACCACTACCTCGGGTGCGCAAAGACCTTCGCGTTGATGGGGAAGGCTTTTGCGGAAGCCAACCTGGACATATTGAAGCGGAAACAGCCTTGAGGCCTCCAGCCGCAGGGCTGTGGCATCCGGCAGGGAGTTTTACTTGGCGGAGGACAGCGGATGGCCAGAGGCTGAATGCAGCTCTGGCGCTTCACAGGTAAATTTAGGTGCCGATCAGTGGCTGTCTATGTTTGGCTGTGGGGATATGTTTTCCTTTCGAAAGCTAGTCGGCGGTGACGAGATCTTTTTTGAGTTGCTTGAAAAGAGTGCCGAGGAGGCACACGAGAGCGTGCGTCTGCTGGTGCGTTTATTGGAGTCGCCTGATTCGGCGAGTCTGGACGAATTCGCGCTGTTGCGGAAAAAGGACAAGCGCATCACCGAGGAATTGAGCGCCAAGCTGACCACCACCTTTGTGACTCCGTTGGAGAGGGAGGACATCGAGGCCCTTTCCAACGCTCTTTATAAAATCCCCAAGACACTCGAGAAGTTCGGGGAGCGGTTGTTGATTTGTCCCGACCGGCTGTTGCGGACGGACTTTTCGCGCCAGGCGGGCCTGTTGCAGCGGGCGGTGGAAGTCGTGCAGGCGTTGGTGCGCGCGCTTCGAAACCACCCGAACCTTGAAAAGGTTAAAGAGCAAAACGACCGCCTCCAGTATTTGGAAGGGGAGGCGGACAAGCTGATGGTGGAGCTGCTGCGCGCCCTTTACCGGGGGGAGAAGGATCCGGTGAGTGTGATTGCGCTAAAGGACTTGTACGACCTGCTCGAGAAGGTGATCGACCGGTGCCGCGATGCGGGGAACGTCGTCTACCATATTGTGCTCAAGAATTCCTGACGGTCCCATGACTCTTCTTTTTACAGTCATTCTTGCAGCGTTGATCTTCGAATACATCAACGGGTTCCACGACACTGCCAACTCGATTGCAACCGTGGTCTCCACGAAGGTGCTTACCCCGCGGTTGGCGATCCTTCTGGCTGCAACGACCAATCTTGTCGGTGCCTTTTATGGAACAGCGGTGGCGAAAACCATTAGTTCAGGGTTGCTCGATGCGAAGCTGATTCCGGGGGAGCTCGCCGCCCTTTCGCTGGTGTGTGCGTTGGCGGGGGGGATTTTGTGGAATCTGCTGACATGGTGGTTTGGGTTGCCCTCCAGTTCGAGTCATGCACTGATTGGCGGGCTAGTGGGTTCTGGACTGGCGGCAGCGAACAACAACTGGGCGGTGGTGATTTTTAGCAAGGTGAAGGAAGGCGTCCCTTGGTTTAAGCATGAGGGCCTGCTCTATAAGGTCATCCTCCCAATGTTCCTCTCACCCTTGATGGGGTTTGTGGTGGGCCTGGTGCTGATGACGCTCCTCTACGGGTTGCTCCGCCACTGGACGCCATACTGGGTTTCCAGGGTCTTTGGAAAAGCCCAGCTGGCCAGCGCTGCCTACATGGGCTTTAGCCACGGCAGTAATGACGCGCAAAAGACCATGGGCATCATCGCGTTGGCACTTGTGGCCGGCGAAAAGTCGGGCGCGACGAGCACGCTGCCCCAATGGCTTGAGTTCATGCACCATCCCATGGTGCTGGACCTTGCGGGCAAGGAGATCGGAATCGCGCCATGGATCAAAGTCACCTGCGCTGTGGTGATGGCGGCGGGTACGGCGGCCGGAGGCTGGAAGATCATCAAAACGATGGGACACAAAATGGTGCGGTTGCAGTCGGTACACGGCTTTGCCGCCGAGGCGACCGCCGCATCGGTTTTGATGACGGCTGCTCACTTTGGAATGCCTGTTTCGACCACCCACGCCATCACCACCAGCATCATGGGTGTGGGCTGCGCCAAACGGTTTTCCGCGTTGAACCTGAGCGTGGTCGAGCGGATTCTGTGGGCTTGGTTTCTCACGCTGCCGGCAACCGCGCTGTTGGGATATGGCCTGATGCGCCTGACTCGCGGTCTGCTTTAGGGGGCGCCAGCCGTCGAAAAGACCGGCTTGCCGCCCAGCCATGTTTTGAGGACGCGCGTCTCTGCGAGGCTCTCCAGAGGGCACTCGAGGACGTCCCGGTCCACTAACACCATGTCGGCCAACTTGCCGGGCTCGAGAGAGCCGGCCTCCTTCTCGAGCAGAAGGATCTTGGCGTTGTTGATCGTAAACATTTGGAGCGCCTCCTTTCGTGAAATCCCGCCTTCGGGATGGAGCGCGGCCTCCAGGGAGCGGCATTTTCGGGAGACCGCTATCCACATGCCCAGCCACGGGTTGTAGGGGTTGATTGAACGCAGGCTGCCGATTTTTTGCATGTGGTCGCTGCCTCCGCCCACGGGCACCCCTGCATCGAAAAGGGCCCTGAGCGGTTGGAAGCGTGTGAGGCGCTCCGAACCGAATTGCTTGAGTAGCGTGGCCCCGTCGAGGTGGAACCAGATGGGTTGCAGGTCAATGACGGCCCCAAGGCGTGCCGCCTTGGCGATGCTTTCGGGGCTCATAAAGTTGCAGTGGGTGATACACGGCCGCGTCTCGCGTAGGGGCAGCTCGC
Source organism: Chthoniobacteraceae bacterium (assembly GCA_947478975.1). Lineage (GTDB taxonomy): Bacteria > Verrucomicrobiota > Verrucomicrobiia > Chthoniobacterales > Chthoniobacteraceae > Chth-196. The sequence goes on along the minus strand of CANJYI010000046.1, from coordinate 4,568 downwards.
GGCCCACCTCTTCATAGGCGCCAAGGAGGGTCGCGACTGCCGCGTCTCCCACACTGTGCGCGGTAAATTGAAGTCCCTTGCTGGCCACAGCCCGCACCATGCGTACCAGAGTTTCGGTGGGAATCTGTTGTACGCCGCGGTAGGCAGGGTCGCTGATGCCGTACATTTTGCTAACGCCCCACGGTTGCTCCATGAACGCACTGCCAGTCAGCATGCCGCCGTCCAACCACACCTTGGTCCCGATGATTTGGAGCATCGGGTCGGGCTTGCGCAGCGGATGGGCGGCAATCTCTTCGATCGCCAACTCGGTGGTGCGCCATTGCGCGCCGGTGGAAAATGTGTGCGACAGCCGAAGCCTCACGCTCAGGGAATGTGTGTCCCTCAGCTTCGAATAGACCGCGATGTTGCCCGTGCTTGCACCCCGATCTGCAATCGTTGTAAACCCAACGCTATTATAGTCGTGAAAAAGATTGCGGACCAAATCCAACGTCTCGTCAGCGTCCGGACTCTTGCGCGGAGCGGGCGCATTGATCTTTGGGGAAAAGGTGCGGACAAGCCCCGTGGGGTTTCCCTTTTCGTCTCGTTCAATCCTCCCCGGACTGCCCTCCGGCAGGACAAAACTCGAGTCAATGCCGGCCAAGTGCATCGCCAAAGAATTCAACATGGTGTCCGGCCCTGTTCTGAAGGCCACGGGGTGGCGTGGTGCTACGCGGTCCAACTCCTCCCTGGTCGGGTAGCGCTGTTCCCGCAGGCGCGTGATGAAAACCTGACTGATTCCAATGAGTGAACCCTCTGGAACGACCCGGGCCCTCTCCGTAATATAGTCGAGCAGGGAGGCGATGTCGCCGATGTCCGGAATCGGATGGTCAAACTCGGTTGTTGCCGCCCCCACGGGATGGCTGTGCGAGTCCATGAGCCCCGGCAGAAGCATCGACCCCTTGAGATCGACGAGTTCGGTGGATGCGTCCTTGAGCAGAAGAATGTCCTCATTCCTGCCGACGGCCGTCACACGGTCGCCGGTGACTGCAATGGCTTCCGCGACGGAAAAGCGCTCGTCCACTGTGACGACCCGCCCATGGTGGAGGATCAGCGTGGGTGCTGCCAGCGTACCCTCTGCTGAAAGGAATAACGCGGCCAGGCTGGATAAGACAGCGCCCGCTGAAGAAGTGGGGCCGCTACGGACGGGAGGAGGGTAGGTACGCATCGGGGGTGTGTGTAAGCCGGAGGGGGCCGTTGAGCTGAACCAAGTGCGGCCGGCACTGCAGAGAGAGTACAAGGCTCACGGACTGCCGGTTATGAGCTCGCGCACAGACTGCGCGGCGGGCCCGTAAAGAATCAGACGCGCACGTTGAGCACAGCCCCGGCCATCTTGTCGGCCGTCCGCAAGGAGACCGCATTGGCTTTGAAAGTGTAGATCGAAAGCAGCCGGTCCACCGCGTCTCCCACGGGATCCGCACCGTTCCCCGCGGGGAACGCCTTTGCCTGGACGCCACCGGCAGACAACTCGCTCTGGCTTATGACGAGACGGCGGGTGTCCGCCGTGAGCAGGTTCGCGGAGTTGTGGGCCGCGGCGTTTTGTCGGACAACCGCCGCTTGCATGCCCGAGGAGGCCAGATTGTAAACGGAGGAGATGGTCACTGTTTGGAGCCCGGAAAGACTGGGAGTGAGATGGTGCGCGGTGCAGGGTTTGAACCTGCGACTTCTTGCGTGTGAAGCAAGCGCTCTACCGCTGAGCTAACCGCGCAACTAGGAGGCAATGTTTAATGAAGGCGGGCCGGTTGGCTAGTAAAAACTCCGTCCCTCAGGGCGGGCACGAATTTGCCGACGTTTCCGCGCAGCCCGCGGACTACTTGAGCAGCACCGGTGCAACCTGTTCCGGGGTGGGCCGCCCGGGCGGGAGTTCCAGAAGCTGGATGTTGCGGAAGTGGATCTCGGCGCCTTCGGATTCGAGACAAAGGTAGCCCTTCTTGACGCTGGAACCGCTGACACCGTTGACGAACTTTCCGTTGATGGAAAGCTTCACGGTGCCGTCGACGCACACCACGTCATAGGTGTTCCATTCGCCTTTTCCCTTGCAGCGCATTTCAACGGACATGCTCCGGCGGCCGCGTGGATTTTCAGGGGTGACTTCGAGACCGTTGGCGCCGAAGAGCTCTCCAGAGACATAACCGGGGTGCCTTGGGCTGCCGTCCTTCTCGGGGTTAAGCCGCGGCCACTCCAGCTCCAGCATCTGGACCTCAAGGCCCTTTGGCAGAGGCCGTTGAGGGGCGGGTGTGGCGTCACTCCAGACGAAGACCCCGGAGTTTCCCCCAGCCTCCATGTGGCGCCACTCGATGTGCAGAAGGAAGTTTTCGTACTGCTTTTCAGTGCGCATCACCCCGATGGGATGCCCGCTGCAAACGAGCATGCCGTCGCGCACCGTCCAGGTCTCTTTGCTGGTGTTGACATCCACCCAGCCGGCAAGATCCCTGCCGTTAAAGAGCGGGGTGTACGCGGGCGCCTGTCCGGGGGCGCAGGGCTCGAGGACGCCGAGCAGTACCAGACAGGCGGCGGCGCGTGCCAAGGAGGGGAGGTGCATGGGGGTGGCGGTATGGGTTTAGTTTGAGCGAGTCAGGTCGTAGGAATGTACGCCCTCGCGTGCGCGAACGAAAATTCGGCCGCCGGCGATCGTGGGGGAGGGCACCCACAGGGCCCGGATGGTGGCTTTTGCCAGCTCCACCCTGTTTGTGGGGGAGGCGGAAAGCATCAACAGGGTGTTGCCGTTGTTGATGATCGCAAAAATCTTTCCATCCGCGAGAACCGGCGAAGTGATGGAGGAGGGAATCTTTTGTGTCCAGGCGACCTTACCGGTGAGCAGATTTACGCAGCGGTGTTCGCCGTCTTCGAAGAGGTAGGCGTGCTCCTCGAAAAGGATGGGGCTCGACTGGGAGCGTCGTGCATCGGTGGGGTGGTTCCAAAGTAATTCGGCACCGGAGGAGGAGAGATGGTATCCGGCAAAGCCGATGCTTTCCTTGCTGGAGAGGGCTGCCATGTGGTCCCCCCTGATGGCTGGAGTCGAGTCGCCTCCGCCCGGAGTGCTCCAGCGAATCTGGCCGGTGGCGGGGTCGACGCACGCGATCTCGGCACGCCCGCTGGCGATGAGGAGGTACTCGCCTCCGTGAATCCAGACAGCGGGTGAGGCGTTGGTCCCGCCAATCTGCGGTTGTTCCCAGAGCGGGTTTCCGGTGGCTGCGTCGTAGGCGAGGAGTTTGCCCGCCTGGATAAAGACCCTGCCGTCAACCGCCAGGGGCGAGGAGCCCGGAGCCTTTGAGGGGAGGGGCTGAGACCAGGCCAACCTGCCGGACTCAGCGTCCACCGCGTAGAGGTGGGTGCTGCCAATCGCGAAGACGAGCCCACCGCTCACGCACGGCGTGCTCGAGCAGTTCCGGCCCTTGGGCTCGCCGGGGGACTTGGTCATCCAAAGGGTCTTCCCGGTGTCTCCGTCCAAGCAGACCACCGTGTCCTCGGCCACCCGACGCGATGCCGGTACGGCCTCCAGCACAGCCTGTTGCACGTGCTCGGCGAAGCCCTGCGAACGGACCCAGGTCTCAAAATCCACCTGGGAGGGGAAGGGCTTTTCTAGGCGCGTCCGCAGGGTTTCGTAGTCCGGCAGAGGAATGGCAAGTTTGCCCTTCTTGAAGCGGGTCCGCACAAACCCTCCGTAGAGCTCCTTCTTTTTGCGGTCCAGATGCGCTTCGATAAACTCCTCCGTGAAGGCGTCCAGCTTGGCGCCGCGCAGGGTGGGAGAGAGGGACTCCCGGGTGGCCTCGATTTTGTCGATCAGTTCCTTGCCCAGACCACTTGGGCTTTGGTGGTTGAGGCGCAGCCGCAGGATCAGGTCCGTGATGGTGCGCGTCTCGCTGGGCTCGTCCCGGTGCCAGACTACGGACAGATAGACGCGGCCGTTTGCCGTCACGACGCTTCCGTGGCCGCCCTCGTCGTCGCTCGGGATCGGTTCGCTTTCCCAAAGCTTGGCCGGGCCGGTGGCGTCCCAGGAGGCAGCGAGCGGCGGGCTGGCCGGGAGGACGCCGTTCCGCTCGGGACCCCGCCACTGGGGCCAGTCGGAAGAGGCTGCGAGGAGGCAGTGTGCCAGGCTTAGCGAGAAGAGCACTGTGGGGAAAAAACGCAGGGGGGGCATGGGAGGGTGGGGATGGTGAAAAAATTAAACGGGTGGAGCCGGCGAATGAAAAGCAGTGAAACCGGTAACATGCCCTTGGTTGAATGTGCACGGGGGCAGGCACAGGCTGTTACATGAGAGTTGCTTGGAGTTGTAAGTAAAGATCTCTGGGCGTGTTCTAATGAAGGAAATCCTCGCAAAGCGCCGCCGGCTTGTGTCTTGCTGTGGGACCCTCCATGAAAACTACCCTGCTGCTCGCCTCGGCGATCCTCGCCACAGCCGTTCCCGCTTTGCCCGCTGCGGAAGCCCTCAACCCAAAGAACCCTGACCGCAACATCCAGACGGGCGTTCCAGAGGGCAAGATCGTCAGCGGCATATTTACCGAGAGCCAGCTGTTTCCAGGAACAAAGCG
>CANJYI010000045.1 GCA_947478975.1 Chthoniobacteraceae bacterium | reverse complement strand
GTGCGGCCTTGTCTCAAGGCCCATGCAAACTCCTCTCACCCTCGGCAAATTCTCCTTTGGAATGGGCGACCGCTTCGCCCATCAAGCGGCCGCCCAGCTGCGCGCCTGCCAGCTCGCGGCGCAACACGGAGTGGATGTCGTTCCGGTCTGGAACAAATCCAACCGCGAACACACGTTCATAGGCTCCGAGCCCCAGAGCGTCTTCGGTGCCGCTCAGGCTGCGGTGCACCGCCTCGGGTGGAGGGCGCCCTGGCACGTAGACGCGGACCATATCCGGCTGGAAACGGTCGACAGGTTTGTCGCCTGTTCAGACTTCTTCACGATTGATGTCGCCGACTCCATTGCCAAGCCCGCGCCGGCCGCCGACCTCGCGGCTTTTGTGGAGCGTCATCCCGAGCTGGTGGGGACCGTCCGGATCGAAGGCGTGGCCCAACCGTTTGAACTCACGCGCTCCGAACTGGAGCGCATCTCCGGGAAATACATGCTGGCCGTGCAGGACGCCGGTAGAATCTACCGCCACGTTGCAGCGGCCAAGGGGGAGGGAAAGTTCATCGCCGAGGTGTCTATGGACGAAACCGACGCGCCCCAGACGCCGCCGGAGCTGCTGGTCATCCTGGCGTTGATCGCCGACGAAAAAATCAAGGCGCAGACCATCGCGCCAAAGTTCACCGGCCGCTTCAACAAGGGCGTGGACTACGTCGGCGACCTGGCGCAGTTCGAGTTGGAGTTCAACGAGGACCTTGCGGTCATCGCACACGCGGTCTCCCGGTACGGACTGCCCGCCAACCTAAAGCTCAGCGTTCACAGCGGGAGCGACAAGTTCAGCCTTTACCCGATCATCCGCCGCGCCCTGCGGCGCACGGGTGCAGGGGTGCACGTCAAGACGGCTGGGACCACCTGGCTGGAGGAGGTCATCGGCCTGTCCGAAGCGGGCGGCGAGGGACTGGCGCTGGTGCAGGAGATGTACGGCTACGCACTCGCGCATGTGGACGAACTGTGTGCGCCCTACGCCTCGGTGATCGACATCGACCGGACCCAGCTCCCGAGCGCTGAGGTTGTGGCTGGCTGGTCCGGCTCACGGATGGCGAACGCGGTCCGCCACATTCCCGGACATCCGGAGTTCAACGCAAACATCCGGCAGCTGCTCCATGTGTCGTTCAAACTGGCCGCGCAGAAGGGCGGTGTGTATCTGGATCTGCTCGGTCGCAACGAGGCCATCGTCGCGAAAAACGTCACCGAAAACCTGTTCGACAGACACCTCAAACCGCTGCTCATAGACCTCGATTAAGCGTGGACAATGAGGTCCCCCGCTCTTGGGTCCCCCGATCCCGTACAGGTACGTGCCACCGTTCTTCAAAGGCCTCTGTCACGGTTATCCACCCGGAGTTGCCCTCCTGGATTAGGTCCTCCATCGGAAAAGGCGTGCCTCAGTTTTTGGTGGTCGCCACGGACAAGCCGCGGGTTGACCCCGCCATTTCATTGCGAGCCAAAAGCGCGCTGTAACGCAACCGCGCCCCCGCCTTGAGGAACGAACAGCAGGCAAAGGACTGGGGCTGCACCACGGAATGCTTTCCGGAACCGGGATTTTCAGGACCCGCCTTGTACTTTTTCCGGAAAAGCAAAGACGAACTGCCTTCTTCGTCTTTGCCATGCCAAACCCCGACCCTTCCCACAACAGCGCCTCCGCTCATTCGCTCTCCGAAACATACTTCGGCGACGTGGAATTCCACCTGCGAAACTCCCACGTCTTTGCCCTGGACGAGGAGAGTGACGCCTACTCCGGCTTCAAACCGCCAACGCTGAGCGCCTACAAACAAAGCCTGAAGCCGCTCCACCGGGGCACCCCCGGGAGGGCAACAGGACGGGTGCAGGCAACAGTGCACACCGCTCTCAACGAATATTTTACGCGTGTCGGCTGGTCCCACTCAACCCGCCGGGTTGCCCAGGTACGCCCTCCAAAAACGTGTCAGGTGCAGGACAAGATTTTTCAAAGGCAGCCTGAGGCCCGGCGGTACAACACGATCCGGCCGCGGCACAAAAAAGGCTGGGGCCGGCTGTGCTATAATTAAGTGGCAAATACCCAGTTTTCATTATCAAACTCCGCGCCACCCGTCGCGAGCTCACTGCGCCAGCTTTCGTACAACCACCCCGCCCCATGACCGACCAGAACTTCTGGAAACAGAAACTCGCCGCCTTTTTGCACGACCCGCCCAGCAAGGCGCTCGACATCGCCCGCCACACCGAGACGACCAACCCCGCCTATCACGCGGTTGGCTTGGAGCCTCAAAAGTACCTGAAGCCCGCCGACTGGACGGCCTCCGCAGCAGACCGCCTGCCCTTTCCCTCGAGGCAGATCAGCTGCAAATTCGACGGCCAGACCGTCACGTTCAAGCATCCGCTGAGCGGCGGGGAGATCCGCCTGCCGGAGCTCACGGCCGCGACCGCAATCGAGAAGTCGCAGGCCGTCCAACCGGCACTCGAGGACAAGTATCCGAGCGCGTGGAGCGAGGCGGAAATCTGGCGGGCGAAACACTTCGTCCATTGGCGTAAATGGCGTGAGAGCACGGTTGAAAACGACTGGCGGCTCTCGTTTCTGCCCGCCGACACCCGCATCCCCGACCACTCGATCTGGCACCACATGTCCGTGGTCTCCGCTCTCGCCGGCTGCACCGATTCCGCCGGGGAATTGAAGCCCGCCTTTCTGAAACTCCAAATCGGCCCGGTACAGGATTTTATCGCCGCGGCAAAGAGCGTGCGCGACCTCTGGAGCGGCAGCTACCTGCTCTCGTGGCTGATGGCCGCCGGACTCAAGGCCTTGAGCGCGCAGGTGGGCCCGGACGCCGTGATCTTTCCGAGTCTTTTCCAGCAACCCCTCCTTGACCTGCACTGGCGGGACGAACTTTGGAACAAGGTCTCCATCGGCGACAAAACCATCTGGGAAGGATGGCGTTATACAAACAAGGAGCTTTTGGTTCCGAACCTTCCCAACGTCTTTCTCGCCCTTGTCCCGGCGGAGCGGGCGGCGGAGCTGGGTCGACTGGTGGAGCAGGCCATCCGCGACGAGTGGCGGAAAATCAGTTCCGCCTGCTGGGACTACTGCGACAGCGCGGTCCACAAAGACACGCCCCTGACCGCCGGCGAGGAAGGCCTCCTCACCAGACAGGGCCGCAAAGACCGGTTCGAGAACCAAACCACCCGGTTTCTGCAGATTTCCTGGGTCGCCGAGGCGTGGCCCGACAGCCTGAAGGCCGCCTTGGAAACCGCCGCCAAGTTTCCCAAGGGCATGCCGGTCGACAAGGCGACCGCGGGTGTGCTCTCCGTCCTGAAGATGGCCACCGAACAGATGCCGGTCGAACACCGTGACGAACGCTACTACTCCGACAAGGCGACCAAGTCAGCCCTCAACAACCAGGGAGCCGCATGGGCCAGTATCCTCCAGTTCACCAACTGGAAACTGGACGCCGTCCGCCAGACCCGAAACTTCAGCGCGTGGACAGCGGGCGGATGGGAGAGCGGAACCGCCAACAACAAGGACGCGCTCAACGGCAGGGAGGAGTCCGTGGCTGGCGGCGCGACCTGGCATCAACGCTGCGTAGACCTGGGCGGCGTTTGGGCGAGCCTTTTCAAGACGGACGCCTGGGTCGGCGCGTCCACCCTCGTCAAGCGGGTCTGGCACCTGGCCTATCTCGGCGCCAAACATGGACTCCGAACCGGCTCCAAGGACTTCCCAATGCCCGACACCCGGGAGATTGCTAGCGGCAGACCGGACCAAGAAGAAGACGAGCAGGCCGCGGGCACGGACGCGTCGGAAAAATACTTCGCCGTACTGGCGCTCGATGGCGATGAGATCGGCAAATGGGTCAGTGGGGAAAAGGCCGCCCCCTTCGACGCGCTGCTGGCACCGCCCGCCCGCGACTACTTTGCCCAACCTGCGTTTGGTGGCTTTCTCAAAACCCAGAGGCCGCTCACCCCCGGCTTTCACCTGCAGTTCAGCGAAACCCTCTCCAACTTTGCACTCAAGGCGGTTCCCCTTATCATCTCCCACTTCGACGGCCGTTTGATTTACGCGGGCGGCGACGACGTGCTGGCCATGCTGCCCGCGGACCGGGCCCTCGACTGCGCCCGTGCCCTGCGCAAGGCCTTCCAGGGGAGTGACCCGGGTGTGCCCGGAATCGAGTCTGCAGCCCCCGGCTACCTCCGTTCGGAAAACCACCGCCAACGGACCGGCGCCCAGTACCTCACCCACGAGGACACCATCCCCTTTCCCGTTCCCGGGCCCAACGCCGACGTCTCCGTGGGGATCGCACTGGCCCACTTCAAACACCCGCTCCAGGACGTTGTCCGGGAGGCGCAGGCTGCCGAAAAGCGCGCCAAAACCGCCCACCAGCGGGGTGCGGTCGCAGTCTCAACCTTCAAGCGTTCCGGCGAAATCCTGCACTGGGGCGCCAAGTGGGACGGAGGAGGCATCGACCTCTTCAGCGCCATCGCTGCCGCCATGGCGCAGGAGGGCGGAACCGGTGTCAGCGGAAAGTTTCCGCACCGCGTCTGCGAACTGCTCACGCCCTACCTGAACGCCCAGTCCGGAATCACTGCTATGACGGGCGCGACAGACTTTCCCGCCGCCGAGATCATCACGCGTGAGTTTGCATTCGCCGCGGTGCAGCAGGGCTCACCCAAGGCCGCGGAGGCGCTGCTGCCCGGTTTGAAGGCCTACCTCGACCGACTGCCCCTCGAAAACAACGCGGACCCCGTGGCCTCGGTCATCGGCCTGTGCCGCTCGGTCGCCTTCGCCAACCGCACCCGCTCCGATAAATAGCCCGCCGAAAGGCACCCCAAAATGCACACCCTTCTCCTCCACCCCACCGACGTTCTCTTCTTCCGGGACGGACGCCCGATGGGCGGCGCTTCCTCCGGCCACGGCACGGCTTGGCCCCTTCCCAACGTGCTCGACGCCGCCTTCCACGGCGCCCTTCATCGCGCCAACCTCCAGGGCGTCCACGGCCACAACCACCGCGTCGGGGACGAGACCCGCGGCGAGGACGCACGCAGGTTTGGTTCGCTGGTGACAGCCGGTCCCTTTCCAGTCTGCACCCAGGGGGCCGCCCACACCTGGTTTTTCCCGAGGCCCCTCGACGGTGGCGTCTTAATGGAAAAGGCCTCCACCTTGTTGCAGCCTATCCTGGATGAGGGACGCGGGAACTCGAGCCTGCCCGCGCCCCTGCGCTACGCCACCGGAAGCACGGTGCCCCCAAGCAAGGAATCCCTCGCCGCCTGGTGGAGCGAAGGCGCGTGGAACGCCTATTTGAACACGCCCCCGCGGGACGAGCCGGCCGGCCGGCCCTTCTTCAAAAGGGACTCCGACTTCAGCGATGCCGAACACACCTACGGTATCGGCATCAACCCCGACACGGGGACCACGGGGGATGGCCAGTTTTACTCAGCCAACTATCTGCGCCTTCGGGAAGGCTGGCGCCTCGGCGCAATCGCGGAAGCCCTCGACAAGGATTTCCGAGACCAGAAACACGGAAACGACCTGCTGCGTGCCGCCCTCGACAGGACCGCAAACACGCTGGTGCTTGGTGGCCAGCAGCGCACCGCCTCCTGCGAGTTCTCCCAAACCCCGCAACCCCGCCTGCCCCTGCCTTCCGGAAAGCGGGACGCCTTTCCGCAACACCGCGGCAGGTTTCTCGTAAAATGGGTGCTGCTCACACCGGCCCTCTGGCCCGTCATCGGCCAGCACCAGGGCGGCTGGCTCCCAAGCTGGATCGACCACACCGACGGGCAGGTGATGCTCAAGCGGGGCGACCAGCGGCGCGGCCCCAAGGAACCCCGGGATGCCTGGAGAAAAAGGGTCCAGGACCTCCAGAGCGTGGACGCCAGGCTCGTTGCAGCCGTCGTCGGCAAGCCCCTTCCCGTGACGGGCTTTGCCCTCGCACATGAGGCCGCCGGTCGCACGGATGGCGGCGCAAAAAGCACCCATGTCGCAGTCCCGGCCGGAAGTGTTTACTATTTTGAAGCCGCCTCCGAACAGGCTGCGGCGGACCTCGCCGACGCCCTGAACTGGCACGGCGCCGACCGCTCCTGCAGCACGATCCGCCGGCGCCGCTCGACCCTGATGGGCGAGAAAGGCTTCGGCATCGGAGTCTGCGGCGCCTGGGACTTCCACCCGGCCTCCCTCTAACCCAACCCACCCGGCAGCCAGCCCCAACAGACCCGCCCCAACCAACAGTCCCTTCTTCTCCCACCCTGCACTCCCTTCCGTATGATCAAACGCAACCTCCTCATCTTCACCCGCACTCCCCTCCACGTCGGCGCCGGCGCCAGCGTCGGTGCCATCGACCAACCGATTCAACGCGAACGCCACACCGGCTTCCCAATCATTCCCGGCAGCTCGCTCAAGGGCAGCTTTGCAGACCACTGGAATGATGTTCTGGAAACCGACTCCGACGGCAGGCGCTCCCGTGGCACAGCCTCCCCGGCTGCGTGGCTGTTTGGATCCGACGACCCCAAGAACGCCTGTGCGGGAGCCCTCTCCTTTTCGGAGGCACGCCTCCTCGCCTTCCCCATCCGCAGCGCCAAGGGCGGGTTCGCGTGGATCACCTGCCCTATGCTCCTCCAACGCGCCTGCCGTGACGGACTTCTCAGCGCAGAAAGCGTGGCCTCCCTCAAGGAGCCCAAGGACGACGAAGCCCAATTTGCCCTTGGCGGACCGCTGGATCTTCCCACCGGAAAACTCGTTCTCGAAGAGTACTGCTTCTCCCACGCCGGGGTTCCCCCGAACGGACTGGCCGACCAAATGGCAGCACTCCTAGAGGACATCCTGTGGAAGTCGGTGACCGACCGGCTCGTGATTCTTTCCAATGGCAGCATGAGTCACTTTGTGAAAACCACCTGCGAAGTCGCCCAGCACGTGCGCATCTCTGATGAGACGGGTACCGCGGAGGACGGCGCCCTCTTCAACCAGGAGAATGTGCCGAGCGACACCCTGTTTTACTCCCCCCTCTTCCTTTCGGACGGACGGGGCTCTCGGAAGGAAGCCTCCGCGGAGGATGCCCTCCACGCCTTCAGTGGAAAAATTGACGCGGCGAGAGTCTTCCAATTCGGTGGCGACGCCTCCACCGGCCTCGGGTTCTGCGGGGTGTTTCTGCGCTAACCAAACCAAAGAACCAACGGACTTTTTGACTATGCAAAACCTTGATCAAATCCGCGCCACAGCGGCAAACGACCTGTGCAACAGCGCGCAATTCACCCGCTCTGAGATCGCCGGTTTCCCGAGCCTGGTCATGAACAACGGGCTGCTCGCTGCGACAGCCTTTGCCATCGAAGCGGACCGGGACGCGCGTTCGGGCATCTCGCAGGCTGTTGATGGGATGGCACGCCACCTGGCGAATCCCGCTCACGGCATGACAGCTCTCAACAACGTCACCTCCGCCGCGACGCTCATCCGCGACCTTTCGGCGAAGGCGACCAGTTTGGATCTGCAGCGCGCCACGGCAGAGGCGCTCGCCTTCTTCTCCTACGTCAAACGTTTTGCGCCCCGCAAAACAAACTAACCCGCCGTCCAGCCCATGCTCATTCCATTCGACACCCAGCAGGCTCTTGGCAACCTGCAGCCCGACAACCGGAGCCTGTATTTTGCCCGGTTTGCGAACCCCACCCTGCGGGAGGAGCCCCGGCAGGCTTGGTTTGAAGCCGGCTGCAAACGGCCCGTCCCGACGGAGGCTGGAAGACGGGTCCGCGAAGCCTTTTTTCCCGCCGGAACGCAGTTTGTCCACGGCCAGCTCAAAGCCCGCCTCATGGTCAACATGGCCGGTGGCGTGATGGAAAATGCAGGCCTTTGTCTCGACAGGTACGGGGTACCCTACATTCCGGGTTCGACGGTCAAGGGATGTGCCAGACGCGCCGCTCTCTACGCTCTCCGCGAATGGACGCAGGCCGGAAAAAAACCTGAGGCCGGCGATGCCTGCCATCCGGCAGTCCATGGTTTCCCCTCTCCGGAGACGATGCTTCAGGAGATCGCCCGAGTCTTTGGCTGGGGAGATGCCGAATGGACAGATGCGAAGTCTGATTTCCTCTGGGCCCTTTTCGGCAACACGGGCCTCCTTGAAACCGCCGTCTCGCAGGCCGGGATCGCAGGAAGGTCGCAGCAGGTCGGAACGGTCGCCTTCTTTGCGGCACATCCAAACACCGATCCCGGGCTGGAACTGGATATCCTCACCTGCCATCACCCCGACTACTACGGCAATTCCAGAAGTGACTTCGCTCCGGATACCGAGGAGCCGAACCCCGTCACCTTTCCCTGCGTGCGCGCCCAGACTGGGGATGATCACTTCTCGTTCCCGCTGAGTGCGCTCGGGAACCACGGCGAAGGCGCGCTTTCCTCGGCCAAAGCCTGGCTGACGCTGGGACTCGAGGTTTTTGGTTTGGGCGCAAAGACAGCTGCCGGCTACGGCTGGTTTGAGGTTGCGGCGATCACACAGAAGCTGGAGAGACGGCGGGAAAACCTGCGTCTCGAGGAGCAGCGCCGACAACAGGCCGAACAAACAAAGGCGGAGGAATTGGCCGCGAAAATGCGGGCCGCCGAACTCGAGAAGGAACTTGATGGCCTGAGCGGACCCGAAAAACAGGACCGCCTGCTAGCCAAACTCAGCGAGCAACAGTTCGACCAGAAGGTCACGGACTTCCTCGAAAAGGGCCGGGAAGAGCAGGAGGCGCTCGTCCGCGCCCTGCGCAGCGAGCGTGCCGCCGCTTGGGACGGCTTCAAAAAGAAGGTCACGAACAAGCCCAAGAAATACACCCCGACGGCCGACGCCATCCGCGCGGTCTCCAAAGCAATGAACCTTGGTAAAATGCCATGAAACGAGCGTCCTTTCCTTTTGAAGTCCTCACTCCGGCGATTGCGGGAGGCGCCCAACCAAAACAAAGGGCCGAGATTCGCCCATCCTCCATCCGGGGCCAACTGCGCTGGTGGTTCCGGGTTCTGGGCGGCTTCCAAGCTCAATCCGGAAGCGTGCGTGCAAGGGAGGCTGAGGTGTTCGGCTCCATCGCGGACGGCCAACCCGCTGCAAGCAAGCTGGTGGTGCGCGTCTGCAACGCTCCGGCGTCCACCGCTCCGCAGACGATGCAAGACCTGAAGGTCGCGCCCTTTTCCGACAAGGGGTACCTGCTGTGGCCGCTTCAAGAAACCAAGACGGCCGGCAAGGCGAATGCCCGGGCCACCATCGCCCCTGGGTCCAAATTTGAGCTGCAGATTCTCTGGAAGGGAGCTCCCGAACTGTGGCCGGGCATTGAAGCCCTGGTCTCCGTCTTTGCAAACCTCGGATCCCTCGGTTTCCGCGGTCGCCGCGCCATGGGCGCGCTCGCCGGTGTCTCGACACTTCCTCTGCAAAGCGCGCTCTCCCTCTTCGCCTCTCCTGCCCATATTTCCATCAAGGCGCTGGACGCGAGCAACAGTGACAACGCCCTGTCCTCCCTCGGTGGATGGCTCAAAAGTTGGCGTGCTTACGGCAGGACCGGACAAAACGACGCCGAACAGGACATGCCTGGTTTTGAACGGGCCAAGTCAGACCACGATTTGGGGGCGGCCCTTCTTTTCGGAAACCAGCCCCGTCCCCAAGCCATCTATCGGGCTGCACTTGGACTGCCACTGAACCAGCGTTTCCAAGGGGGAAGTCTCGACTGGAAGCCACTCAATTCGGGCCGGTTCGCGTCCCCCGTCCTGCTGCGGCCGCACCGGACACCCACCGGACAGTGGAAGGCCCTCGTCATCTTCATCCACAAGCACGAATGGCCCCAAGGCGAACAGGTGACCGCAGGTCGGGGGAGAACCGTCCCGGTTTCGGCCGACCTCCTCAAAGCCATGCAGGCGGACCCACGCCTCAACCCCTTCCCCTTGACCCACTGACGTAAGACAGGCATCTTACTTTCATGCGGACCGTCGTCTCTTCCAAAGGTCAACTTGTCCTCCCGGCCGAACTGCGCCGCGTCGACAACATCGAACCGGGCCAGCATTTCTCTGTCGAGCGAAGGGATGCCGGCATGTACCTCCTCACCAGGATCAACCCCACTCCTAACGCAGGCTTTGTGGATTGGCTCCGTTCCTGCCCGGAATCCGACTGGTTCCAATCCATCCCCTCGGAATCCACTGATTCCCTATGAAGTTCCTCGTGGACGCAAATGTCCTGAGCGAGGCCATGCGGCCTACCCCCACGCCGCAAGTCCTAGATTGGCTCGCCCTTCACGAACCAGACCTCGCGGTAAACCCCGTCATTCTCGGGGAGATCGAATACGGCATCCTTCTCCTTCCCGACGCCCCACGCCGGACCCGGCTTCAGGGCTGGTTTCAAAAAGCCGTTCAAAAAATTCAGGTTCTCGATTTTGACGCCCTGACCGCATCCGTCTGGGCGCGCCTTCTCACCGGCCTCAAATCGTCCGGACTCGCCATGCCTGTCAAAGACAGCCTCATCGCCGCCACCGCCCTAACGCACAACTTAACCCTCGTCACCCGCAATACCTCCGATTTTGAAAACGCCGGCGTCAGGCTCTTAAATCCATTTCTCTAATGTCTCCCGCCCCCACCCCAGCCCGCGCCGTCCTCGTCTCCGTCGGCGGTTCTCCCGCCCCCGTGCTTTTCACCCTGCGCGAGCGCCGGCCCGACCTCGTCTGGTTTTTCTGCTCCGAGGATTCCCTTCCCCAGGCGCAGAACCTGTACCTCGAGCTCGTACGAAACTCGCCCGACTGGCAACTCACTCCCGAATACCTCGTCGTCGAACGTTTCGAGGAACTCGGCCCCTGCTACGAAAAACTCCGGGCCTGCATTCCCGGGTTGCTCGCGAAGTGGAAGGTCAGGCCCGGGGACGTCACCGTGGACTACACCGGCGGCACCAAAACCATGAGCGCCGCCCTGGTTCTCGCCGGGGTCGAGTTCCTCGACCACTTCAGCTACGTCGGCGGTGAACAGCGCGAAAAAGGCGGCCTGGGCGTCACCATCGACGGCAAGGAACGTGTTCATTATCAGGCAAATCCGTGGGCCAGCCTCGCCATCCGCGAGGTCGAGCGCGCCCGCGACCTCTGGGCCGCCGCGCACTTTGATGCCGCCGCCGACACTCTCGCCGATGCCGCCAGTAGGGTTCCCCAGAAGCTGCTTTTTCAAACGCTCTCCAAGGTGGCGGGCGGCCTGGCCTCGAGGCACCGGCTTGATTTCAAGGAAGCCGCCTCGCTGCTGGGCGATGCCCACAGATCCCTCCCCAACCTCCTCGACGGCAAACCCGACTGGGGCCTCCTTTCCTTCGCCGAGGGGGCGGCCAAGCTCTGCGGGCTGTGCAGCAGTCCTCTTTCCGACGGCCAACAAACCCTTCTGGAGGAACTCCTCGACAACACCCTCCGCACCGCCGCCCAGCACCGGTTTGAGGACGCCGCCGCCCGACTCTACCGCTGCATGGAAATGCAGCTGCAACTCTGGCTCAGCCAAAAAACATACGGCCTCTTCAAAAACGGGGCGTGCAAAAAAGTCCCCGCCGCTTGGCCGCCCGGGCTCGAAATCCTCGACCAGCTTCCGGAACACC
>CANJYI010000044.1 GCA_947478975.1 Chthoniobacteraceae bacterium | reverse complement strand
GTTCGGCTGGGAGGCTTGGCAAATGCAATTTTGGGTGTTTTTTGAGGGGCGTAAGGTTCTAAAGGAAAGCGGGGTGCGGATTTCTTATAGCTCTGCGTTGACACACAGGAAACGAGGCTTAGATTTCGCGGTGGGAGGTTTGTTTGCCTTGTCAATTGACTCGGTCCGAGGGTGGCTCAGGCGTTGCCTGGGCCCGTTTGGAACAAGTTGAAACAGGAAGCACTCCCGTTTTTAAGCGTTTTTCGAGTGCGATGCGCCCTGAAGCCCCTGGAGATGACCGTTTGCCCCGCAGCTGCGTATTTGAGCGGAAAGGGCAGGGCGGCAGAAGCTGGGAAGGAAGGGTGGATTTCGCGCTGAGTACGGTTTGGAAACGGGCAGGTGCCGAAAGACAGGGGCCGCCTTCCACGAGAGATTGTAAGCGAAATTGTAGTTCCGGCTGGTAAGGCCGGGATTTGGTTCGGTTGGCCATTGACAGTGAAGACAGTAAATGGGCGCCGGGCCGGCTTCCTTGGGCGGCACAGAGACCCAGTATCTAGAATAACCCCACCACTAAAACACCCCACCTGCATACAGACATGTCTGAGATCCTGCCGAACACCAAAAACGTCCTTGCCTCCGATGTGGAGATCAAGGGGTCCATCAAATTCCAGAACGACCTGACCATCGACGGCAAGGTGGAGGGCGAAATCGTCAGCCCCGGCGTGCTGGTGGTCGGTGAGAACGCCGAGATCCGTGGCGAAATCAAGACCAAGGGCGTGACCGTCCTTGGCAAGGTGCACGGGAACATCACCGTCGAAGAGCGTTGCGAATTGAAGAGCCACGCTGTGCTTCACGGCGACCTGAAGGCGGCGCGGTTGGTGATCGAAGACGGAGCGACTTTCGTCGGCAAATCCGAGGTGACGCCGAACCGGATCGCAATGAAGACCCCTGAGATCGTGCGTGCCCCTGAGCCCGTGCGCCCCGCAGTGGGTGGGATGGGTGGCGCACCGCGTGTGTAATCGGGTTTTCCCGTTTACCATGCGTGCCCCCGGTTCACGGTTGAATCACAACCCAAGCAGGGGTCCAGTTTCCCTGCGAACATAGGGCCTCTGTGGCCAATCCCCGCAAGCAACTGCCCGACAAGATCGGCGCCGATTGCCCGCACTGCGGCTTCAGTCAACTCGAACCTTCCACAGCCAGAAGTACGTTTTGCCGGCAGTGCGGACAGCACTATGCCGTCGAAAAGCTTCTGGCCAAGGAGGTGGCCTCTCTCAAGGCCCCTTCGCTTCTTGATAAGGTTTCCAAATGGTTCGCCCGGGACAATTCCCGGCAGGTGACCTGCTTTAGTTGCAGGGAATCCCATGAGGTGCCGATTTCAGCGCAGTCGAGTCTGTGTCCGCAGTGTGGCTCCTACATTGATATTCGGGACTTCCGAATAGCAGGCCCCTTTGCGCGCTCAATTCAGACCCAGGGGATGGTGCATCTCTCCCCTGATGCGGACGTGGCAAGCCACAGGATTCTGTGCGGCAGCGCTCGGATCGAGGGAAGGTTTCGCGGGCGCATCTTGTGCACCAACGAGGCGACCGTGCGGATCGCGGGCCAGTACGAGGGGGAGGTGGACGCGGACAAGTTGATCATCCACGCGAAGGCGAAGGTGGAGTTTTTGGTGCCGGTGTACGGGCAGACGGTGGAGGTGGAGGGAAGCGCCCGCGGATTGATTTGTGCGCAACGGGTCATCATCCAAAAAAAGGGCCGGTTGGAGGGCACGGTCTACGCGCGTGCGATTACGGTGGAGAAGGGCGGGATCTTTTCCGGCAGTCTGATCATCGGCCAGGAACTGCCGATTGAACTGCAGCGTCCGGACGAGCGGACTTGGTTTTCGGGAGGGGGGAGTCCTGAGGGCTCCCCGTTGCCTGCGACCGAGTTTGGGGATCTACCGCCGCCGGCGCTTGGGGATGAAATGGACGACGAGATTGGCGGGCATAATCTGCACGTGGAAATGCAGCCGCGTCGGCCCCGGAACCGGCGGAAGATCCAGTAACGCCGTGTCTGGAGAGGCTCAAGAGGGAGGGTTTGTCGCGTTTTGAGCCACCAGTTTCTCACCCTGCTGCACGTTGCGATTACGGGCGCCTTGTTGCTGGCGGTGGTCCAGCTGGCATTGAATTTGGCGGTGGTTCCGCGCTTGCGGAAGGTGCGACCGCGCGGAAGCGGATTGCCAAGGGTGTCGATTCTGGTACCCGCGAGAAATGAGGCATTGAACATCGAAGCCTGCGTGCGCTCGCTGCTCGCACAGGACTACCCTGCGTTCACGGTGCATGTTCTGGACGATCACTCGACGGATGGGACCGGAGAAATCGTGCGGCGCCTCGGGCTCAATGAAGCCAACGGCGGGCTCTTGAAGGGGGCGGATCTGCCGGAGGGTTGGGTGGGGAAGAACTGGGCGTGCCACCAGCTTTCGGAGGTGGCCGACGGGGAGTACTTGCTGTTCACGGACGCCGACACGATTCACGCGCCCGGGGCGTTGCGGGCCTTGGTGAGTCTTGCGCAGGAGCGGCGTGCTGCGTTGGTGTCGGCTTGGCCGGAGCAGTTGACGGTGTCTCTGGGGGAACGGTTGGTGGTGTCGCTTCTTCCGTTTGCGGGCGCGCTGTTTTACCCGCATTTTTTCCTGCGCCTGCTGGAGGCCTACCCCGGTCTGCGCCAGTGGGTGCCGGTGAGGCTGCGCCGCAGTTTTGGCGCGGCGAATGGGCAGGTGATTCTTTTTGAGCGGGCCGGCTACGCGCGTGTCGGGGGGCATGCCGCCTTGCGCGCACATCTTGTGGAAGACATTGCTTTGGGGCGGGCCGTGGCAAGCCGGATGGGCGAGGGGTTGTGGTGGGTCAACTGCGACGGGGCGGGGATGGTGCAGTGCCGGATGTACCGGGATTTGGAGGAGGTCTGGGAGGGTTTCACCAAAAATGTAAGGGCTGCCTTTGAGGGCGGGTTGGCGCAGTTTTGCGCGGCGGGGGTGGTGCAGACGCTGGTTTTTGTTTTGCCGTTTTGCTGGCTTTTGGGGCCGGCGAGCCATTTGGAATGGGCGGGGTGCGAGGTCGGGCTGGTGCTTCTGCTCCGGGTGCTGGCGACGGTCGGTCTGGGAGGTTCGTGGTGGAGCGTTGCGTTGCATCCGGTTGCCTACGGGTTGGCACTGGCCATTGGATTAAATAGTTGGCGTCGGTCAGCCGGGGCCGGGGTGCGTTGGAAGGGGCGTCTCTATCAGGTGAGCCATCCGTCCGAGCAGGGGGAATTAGGGCTATAACAAGCTTGTCAGGCTGACGGGCGTTGTTATGTTTCCCCACCCAACAACCAACCGTTGATTCGAGCCGCGCAATGACCCTCGCCAACCTACTCTCGGCCGACCAAATCATTCCCGAGATGCTGGCTTCCGAGCGCTGGGCCGCGATTGATGAGCTGGTGGATTTGCTCGAAAAAAAGGGTTTCGTGACGGCCCTGGATCGGCCGGAAATTTCCGCCGCGCTGAAAGTGCGCGAGCAGACCATGAGCACCGGGATCGGCATGGGGATCGCCATTCCGCATGCTTCCTCTTCGCGGGTGACCAGCGTGCTGGCTGCGTTTGGACGTTCAAAGGAGGGCATCGAGTTCGGGTCGCTGGACCATGTGCCCGTGCGCTTTGTCGTTCTGTTTGTCGTCCCCAAGGACCAGTTCCAGATCCACCTCAGGACGCTTGCCGCCATTGCGAAATTCCTCAACGACCGGGGCGTCCGTGAGCGCCTGGCCACCGCCGAATCTCCCGGGGAAATCCTCGAGATTTTCCGTAGTCCGGGGCGCTGACTTTTCACGGCACTTCCTCTCGGGGCCGGCGGTCTTCATCTGGCGGTTCTTTTCCGGACGGAACCGGCTTCTTGGGCGCGGATGCGCCGCGGCCGAGGGACTCACCTTTTTCAAACCCGTATATTTTCATGGAAACCATTCCCTCCATCTTGCAACAGCGGCTCAGCGCGGCCGTGGGCGATTCCAGCGGCGTGCCGCTGCATGTGACTCCGGCATCGGACTCCCGTTTCGGCGATTACCAGACCAACGCGGCGATGCAGATGGCCAAGCAGCGCAAGGCCAACCCCCGGGCGCTCGCGCAAGAGATCCTCGAGAAGATCGACGTCGCCGACCTGTGCAGCAGCGTGGACATTGCGGGGGCGGGGTTCTTGAACTTCCACCTGCGTCCCGAGTGGGTCCAGCAACGCCTGGAAAGCCTGCGGGTGGACAGCCGGCTGGGGGTGCCTGCTCCGGAGCGTGTGCGCACGGTCGTGGTGGACTTCTCCTCTCCGAATGTGGCCAAGCCGATGCATGTCGGGCACATCCGTTCGACTATTTTGGGGGATTCCCTGGCGCGGATCGCGGAGTTCATCGGCCACCGCGTGGTCCGGGACAACCACATCGGCGACTGGGGCACCCAGTTCGGGATGCTGCTCCTTGGGTGGAAGACCATTCTGGATGCGGGCGCCCTGGAGCGGGACGCCCTTTCCGAGATGGAGCGCATCTACAAGGATGTCAGCGCCCGTTGCCGTGAGGACGCCTCCGTGTTGGAGACGGCCAAGCAGGAGTTGGTGAGGCTGCAGGCGGGGGATGCGGAGAACCTGGGGCTCTGGCGCGAGATGATCCGCCTGTCGCAAAGCCAGTTCGACACGATCTACGGGCGGCTGGGAATCCGGTTTGATTTCACCCTGGGCGAGAGTTTTTACAATGAGCGGCTCAAGCCGGTGGTCGATGAGTTGCGGGCCCTGCAGATCGCGCGCGAAAGCGACGGGGCGATCTGCGTGTTCTCCGACGGCTCCGTGGCTCCCGAGCAGGATCCGTTTTTGATCAAGGACAAGGACGGCTGGCGGGACAACCCGGCGCTCGTGCTCAAGAGCGACGGCGCGGCCAATTACACGACCACGGATCTCGCGACGCTCCAGTACCGGATGGAGACCTGGGCGCCTGATGAGATCATGTACGTGACCGACGGGCGCCAGCAGTTGCATTTCCGGCAGTTCTTCGCGGTCTTTGCCCGCTGGAAGCCGGAGGCTGCCGCGAAGGTGCGGTTGGCGCACGTCTGGTTTGGCTCGATCCTCGGCGAGGACGGGAAGCCGTTTAAGACGCGTTCCGGCGAGACGATCCGACTGGCAGATCTGCTGGATGAGGCCGTGGAGCGTTCGTTCAACCAGGTGAGCGAGCGGAATCCGGCCCTGAGCGAGGAGGAGCGCCGCGAGATTGCGCGGGTCATCGGACTGGGCGCGGTGAAATACGCAGATTTGTTGCCGCACCGCCAGGGGGACTATGTGTTTTCCTGGGACCGGATGCTGAGTTTCCAGGGGAACACGGCTCCCTATTTGCAGAACGCCTACGTGCGGATCCGGTCGATCTTCCGGAAGCTGGCCGAGGCTGGCGAGGTGTGGGCGGGGGGCGCTCCGCTTGCGTTGGAGCAACCCACGGAGGTGGCGCTGGGCAAGAAGTTGCTCCAGTTTGGAGAGGTGTTGCCCATCGCCCTGGAGGAACACCGGCCGAATTTGCTGGCGAACTACCTGTACGAATTGGCCAACACGTTCCACGCCTTCTACGAAGCCTGTCCGGTCCTGAAGTCCGAGGGGGCGCAGCGTGCGGCGCGCTTGGAGCTTTGCGAGGTTTCCGCGCGTCTCCTCAAGACGGGGTTGGGGCTGCTGGGGATCGAGGTTCCCGAGCGGATGTAATCCCGCGCCGGCCCGCCCAAGGGCAGCAAAAAAGGGAGGCCGGCGTTTGTGCCGGACCTCCCCTTTTTTTGACTCAAGCAGTCGGCACTAGGCGCCCATGCCGTCTTCGAAGGAGCCTGCGGCGGCGGGCCACTGGAAGTGGTCGCGCACGTAGGCGATGCCGTCGGCGCTGGTGAAGTCGAGGTCCTTGTGCGCGCTTTCAGCCTCAACCACAAGCGGGGCGGAAGGGGCGCCGGTGAGCTTGCAGTAGCGCTGCGGATAGCCGATTTGGAGCATGAGCTCGGCGTAGCGCTGCATGTTGAGATCGCCGGAGCCGAGGTCGGTAAACTGCATCGCACGCTTGGACCAATTGGGTTCCATGGAGCGAACGGGGAGGCCGGGGCGCACGGTGTGGTTCTTGATGTGGCAGGCGTAGACGCGCTCGCCGACTTTGAGGAACCGGCTTTCGAAGGATTCTCCTTCCCAGCAGTGGGAGGGGTCCGCGTTCACCGCAAGGGAGGCGTCGCCGTCGCAGATGGAGACGAGCGACAGAAATTCGTCAGCGGTGGCCGCCGCGGTGCCCGGATGAATTTCGTGGCACAACTTGATTCCCAACTGGCGGGCGTGTGCGCGGATCTTGGCGGTTTTGGTGACAAAGCGTTCCTGGCCTTCCTTGAGCAGGTCGTATCCCGGCCCGGCCCAGAAGCCCCACGGGTACCCCGTCGCCGCTTCCCAGCCGAAGGCGACTCCCCAGAACATCGGAAAGATTTTCATGTCCAATTCGGCCAGCAGGTCGAGGAGACGCAGAACGTAGTCCTCCGCCCAGGCTTCGATTTCGGCAGGCGATTTTTGCGCCACCTCGGCGGGGATGAAGGGGCGGATGGTCGGAGAGCCCGTCCAGGCGGTGGTATGCACCCAAATGGGGCAGTGGCCCGAAACCCCGTCAAGGCGCAGGCCTTCGTGGGAGAAGGCGTCGCGGATTTCTTGGGCGGATTTGAAGCCGCTGCCGTCCTGCAACATGTAGTTGCTTGGCTGCGCACCCGCGGCGCCTGAGCGCTTTGCGTATGCGAGGAATTCAGCGAGGGATTTAGCGCCGTGCTGGGCGCCTTCGATGGAGGAATGGTAGACGCTATTTGCCATAGGTAGGCGGGAGAATAGACGGCGGATGTGTGGGGCCGCAAGCGCGGGAGCGACTCCTTGTTGGCGGAGTCTGTGGCGTGGGTTAGAAGGGGGGATGGCTGCGCTTTCAAAACTTACCGCTTATTTGGCCGAGTACCTTTCTCTGGGGAAGGTGGCCGACTATCCGCAGGCCCACAACGGGCTGCAGTTGGAGAACGGCGGGGAGGTGAAGCGGATCGGCGCGGCGGTGGACGCCTGTGAAGCGGTACTGCTGGAAGCCGCCGCCCGCGGGGTGGATTTCCTTTTGGTGCATCACGGTTTGTATTGGAACAGCGTGCCGTTGGTGGGGGGGATGTACCGGAAGGTACGCTGCGCGGTGGCGCACAACATCGCGGTGTACAGCGCACACCTTCCCCTGGATGTGCATCCGGAGGTCGGCAACAATATGCTTTTGGCGCGGGCGCTGGGTTTGGAGCAGGTGGAGCCTTTTTTGGTGCTCAAGGGGCAGGCCTCGGGTCTGGCCGGTTGCTGTGACACGGGGCGGGCGGAACTGGCGGCGCGTCTGGAGCTCGCAGTGGGCGGCAAGGTGCACGTGTGCCCCGGGGGACCGGAGCGGGTGAGCCGTGTGGGGGTGGTCACCGGGGGGGCGGGAAGCGAGGTGGCCCGCGCGGCGGCCGAGGGGGTGGACACTTTCATCACGGGGGAGGGGCCCCACTGGAGTTACACGCTGGCGGAGGAGTTGGGGGTGAACCTTTTGTACGGCGGCCACTATGCAACCGAGACCTTTGGGGTGAAGGCCCTCGCGGAGCACCTCTCCCTGCGGTTTGAGCTTCCGTGGGAGTTCATCGACCACCCGACCGGCCTCTAGCCGCCGGGGCCAGGGAACGGGCCGCCACCTCATTGGAGGCGGAGGGGAGGGAATTCTTTACCAGGGCGGCTTCTCTCGCACAAAGTCTCCCCCATGATCATCCAGCCGAAAGTTCGCGGGTTTATTTGCATCACCGCCCACCCCGAGGGCTGCGCCCAGCATGTGGGCCAGCAGATTGAATACGTGCGGAGCAAGGGCCCCCTCACCGGAATGCCCAAGAAGGTCCTCGTGATCGGCTCTTCGACGGGCTACGGGCTTTCCTCCCGGATCGTGCCCGCCTTCGCAGGGGGCGCGGCGACGCTGGGGGTGTTTTTTGAGCGACCCTCCGACAACGGTCGGCCCGCCAGCGCAGGCTGGTACAATTCCTGCGCTTTTGAAAAGGCGGCCCATGCAGAGGGCCTCTACGCCAAGAGTATCAACGGCGACGCCTTCTCCGAGGACATCAAGGCGCGCACCATTGCTTTGATAAAAGAGGATCTCGGGCAGGTGGACCTGGTGGTTTACAGCCTGGCGTCCCCCCGCCGTACCCACCCGAAAACGGGGGTTACATTCAGTTCGGTGCTTAAGCCGGTCGGCGCCCCGTTTACCGCGAGCACCGTGGACACCCAAAAGGGCACAGTCACCGACATCACGATCGAACCGGCCTCCGAGCAGGAGATTGCCGACACGGTGGCGGTCATGGGCGGGGAGGACTGGGAGATGTGGATTGACGCGCTTGCCGCGGCAAACGTCCTCGCACCCGGTGCGAAGACCGTGGCCTATTCCTACATCGGGCCGGACCTGACCTGGGCAATCTACCGCAACGGGACGATCGGGCGTGCGAAGGAGGACCTCGAGGCGACGAGCCAGCGGCTTTCCGAAAAGCTTTCCGCAACGGGTGGCGCGGCTTACGTGTCTGTGAACAAGGCGCTGGTGACCCAGGCGAGCAGTGCGATCCCGGTGGTGCCCCTTTATATTTCGCTCCTGTACAAGGTGATGAAAGCGCGGGGCCTGCAGGAAGGCTGCATCGAACAGATCGAGCGCCTCTTCGCCAGCCACCTCTACAACGGGGCTTCGCCGAAGGTGGACGATCACGGTCGGATCCGCATTGATGACTGGGAAATGCTCCCCGAGGTGCAGGCCGAGGTGGCCGCGCTCTGGCCGACGGTGACGACCGAGAACCTGCCGCTCCTTTCGGACATCGCCGGGTACCGCGAGGAGTTTCTGCGCCTGTTCGGCTTCGGCCTTCCCGGCGTCGACTACGAGGCGGAAACCAACCCCGAGATGGCCCTGCCTTCAGCGTAGATTCACTCAGCGCGCGTCCCAAGAGGCTCGCAGGGCGAAGAACGCGGGGCTCAAAAATCGTCACAAGGGAAGACGGGAGGGGATAGACAGTATATCCGCCACCCTCGTGGTGACACCTTTCCGTCGACCCCGTAAAAGTGTCCGTCCCCCTTGGTGTTGCTGACAAGCCTAGGGGTCCTGTGGGGCGGGAAGCACACCGCTGCACTGTGGGGTCGGCGCGCAGCCCTGCAGCGGGCTGACCGCCCCCACCCATTCTTGAACCGGCTTGTCCTCGCAGATGTGTTCGGCCCAGATCCGCTCGAAACGTTCCGGAGTCACCTCCCCGTACCAGACCCCGTCCGGATACACCGCCAGCCACGGTCCCCCGGTGCAAATCCGAAAACAGGCCGCCTTGGTGCGCATGACCTCCAACCCGCTCTGCCGGACACGGTCCTTGACCCGGTCCCAAAGCCTTTCGCCCTCCTCGGTCGGGCAGCACTCCGGCCCGATGCACAAAAATAGGTGGCGGCGGGCTGTAGCCACTCCGGCCTTTTCCAAGCCACGGAAGATTTTGTCGGAGTTCATCGCGGAATTCTCTCCGGAAGCGGTGGCAGGGCTCAACCGGTAAAACGGATTAAAACTTCGAAGTCTTGGTTCCACAACTCGCTCTCGCTGAAATTCAATAATCTGCGACAAACGTTGTTTCCACTGAACGCCACCCTCCCTTACACCCAACCCCTGTAATGAGCCGTCTTTTCTCCTTTGTTCTTCTCGCCTCGTCCGTTGCCTCCGCCTTTGCGGCGGAGTTCAAGATCAAGCCGGGCGAAGACCCGCAGGCGGTCCTCGATGCGGCGGCTCCCGGCGACAAGCTCACCTTCCTGCCGGGCCTCCACCAGCACGGGTTGAAAAAGCACCGCGCCATCCTTTACGTCGACAAGTCGGTTGAAATCGAGCTGCTGGCGGGAGCCACGCTCAAGCTGGCTGACGACTTCTGCAAGCTGGAGAAAGCCGGCGAAATCACGACCGACCAGGATGCGGGCAAGAACCTCGACGATCTCGAGGTCGGCGGCGACTACGACCTCAGCGCCTCGCGCGAGTTCACGGTGGTCACCGACGCCGAAGGCAAGGACGGCAAGCCCGACACTTTTTCTTGGGGTGACACGTTGGGCGACGTTCCTCACAAGCAGAACGCGATCACGGGGGACTGGCAGGAACTCAGTCACGGCGTAAGAATAAAGTTTGGCAGCACCACCGGCCACAACGTCCGCAGCGTCTGGTATGTGAGCTACGACGGTCCGGCGGCCTACGGCATCCGCATCGGCCACGGCCGCCAGCCGGATTACATTTCCGGCGTGCGCATTACGGGCAAGGGCACGATCGACATGAACGCCACGCACAACGCGCAGCCGGGCTTTCTGGTAAAAGACATCAACGCATGCGTGCTCGTACACGGCCGCGTCCGAAACGTCCTCGTCGAGGGCATCACCCTGACGGACACCAACCGCTCCGTGATGGCCTACGGCGAACACACCGGCAAGTTCCTGCCCGGCGGCAGGGTCGGGCCGGGCGAATCCTTCGACGCTGAGAACATCACGGTGCAGTTCACGCGGACGATCAATCCCAACGGCAGCGGCTACCTGCTCGGCCACCCGTCCTTCCGCGGGCACCTCCGCAACTTCCGTTGTAATTTCAATTACATGGAAACCAAGACCACCGCCATCGAGCCGAACTTCAACCTCGATGGCTACGAGGTGGTGGGAAACCTCATCAAAAGCGACGGCGAAGCCATCCACTGCTGGCGGCATTCACAAAACGGTGTGATCGCGGACAACCTGCGCATCGGCGACGTTTCCTTCCGCAAGGTCGTGAGCGTCAACTCGCCCCGCGGCTGGGAGAAGCCCGCCCCGCCGCTGCTGAAAAACAACCGCAACGCGCTTGGAGACAGAGTCTCCGGCCCCGTCACAAGCCTCGAGCCGAAACCGTTCGGCCGTCGTTTGCTCGTCAGCGACTACGTGGGCAACAAGGTCGCAATCGTCGCAGCCGATGGGCGGGTCGAATGGGAGACACCGGCCGAAAAACCCCAGGACTGCTGGCTTCTGCCCAACGGTAACGTGCTCTTCAGCCACGTGCACGGGGCCAAAGAGGTCAGACACGACCAGTCCCTGGCCTGGGAATATGTCGCCGATCCAAAGGTTGAAATCCAGGGCTGTCAGCCGCTCGCCGACGGCCGCGTCCTTGTCGTCGAGTGCGGCCCGGGCCGCCTCCTGGAGGTCGGCCGCGACGGCGGGATCGCCAAGGAAATCAAGGTCCCGCTGAGCACGACAAAGGCCCATGAACAAATGCGGGGCTGCCGCAAGACGGCCGACGGCCGCTATCTGGTGAGCGCCAAGGGCGACCGTTGCGTGCTCGAACTTTCCTCCGAAGGCAGGCTCGTGCGCTCCCTTCCGGTCAACGGGGACGTGCATGACGTCCGGGAACTTGCCAACGGGAACTGGCTGGTCGCGCTTGGCGAGGGCGCCGGAGTCGCGGAATACGACCGCGAGGGCAAGACGGTGTGGGGCATAGGCCGTAACGAGGTGACCGACAACCCTCTCTACCTGGTCAGCTCGGTCGAGCGTCTCGCCAATGGAAACACCGTGGTGATGAACTGG
>CANJYI010000043.1 GCA_947478975.1 Chthoniobacteraceae bacterium | reverse complement strand
GCGGCGATCTCCTCGATGTCCTTGCGTAAAAGGGGCTCACCCCCGGTCAGTCTGAATTTCCTAAAACCCAACGCGCACGAAGCCTCCACGATGCGGATGATCTCCGCAGCACTCAAATGGTCCGCCTTTTTGGCCCAACCTTTGTACCCCTCGGGCATGCAATACAGGCACCGTTCATTGCAGCGATCGGTGACCGAAATACGCAGGTAATCAATGATGCGGCCGAAGGAGTCCATCTCCCTAATACCTCACACCATCCTCCGCCCCCTCACAAGCAGTACTCTCAGGGGACGGGGAATGATCCGCAGATGACTCAGATCTCACAGATGCTCCTGCTGTTTTCCTTTGATCTGTGAAATCTGCGTGGTCTGCGGATATGCCTTTGCTTCCACACGTTATGCAGTTTCATTGAGACGCCGCCGGGTTCCCCGTTCCGAAGCTGGGTTTGCTGGACCGTGAACACGGCCTGCCATGTCTGCATCCTGCGGGATACGCTTTCGGTGCGAAGGCCCGGGTCTCCGTTCTCGCTTCCCGTAGGCGCTCCGATATATTCGCGGACATGGAGGAAACCTGCCAGATTCTCGCCATCTATCTTTCCCCCGGGCACAATTTTTTTGGCCGCCACAACCAAACCGCGTTGGCCCACGAAATTCTCTCCGTGCCCGAAGTGGATTGTGTTGCCGGCAGCGGGTTGGTGGGCGACCGGTTTTTCGACCACAAGCGTGCCTACAAAGGCCAGGTCACCTTTTTTTCGAGGGAGGTGTTCGACACCCTTTGCGAAGGCCTCGGCCTTTGCGAAATGCAGCCGGCGGTTTTGCGCCGAAATGTGCTCACCAGCGGGGTGGATTTGAACACCCTGATCGGGAGGACCTTCTCGATCCAAGGGGTCGTTTTTGAGGGTACTGAAGAATGCCGTCCCTGTTACTGGATGGATGCGGCGCTGGCGCCCGGTGCGGAGGAGGCTCTTCGCGGACGAGGCGGGCTGCGAGCGCGCATCCTTGAAGGCGGCACACTCAGGGTGGACGGATGAACTTCGGCACCGGTGCGCTCCTTTGCGGTGGGCGGTCCTCCAGAATGGGCCGGGACAAGGCGCTGATTGAGCTCAACGGGCAGCCCCTCTGGCGGCTCCAATTGGCGAAGCTCCAGGCCGTCTGCTGCGAAGCGATTGTTTGCGGGAACGCCTCCCAGAGGACTGCGTTCGAATCGGAAGGTGCACGATTTGAGTGTGATGTCCTTGGGGATTTGGGGCCCCTTTCAGGCATCGCCCGGGCTCTGGAATCGGCGCGGACCTCCCATGTTTTGGTGCTGGCAGTCGACCTGCCGAAGATGTCGGAGCGCTACCTTCTCCGGCTTTGGGAGGCGGCCGGTGCCGCCTGCGGAGCGGTACCCGAAACGGCCGCGGGTTTTGAGGGACTTTGCGCCGTGTATCCAACCGCCCTGCACCCTCTGGTTCTAGAGCTCCTTGATGGGGAGGACCGTTCCCTGCAGACCTTCATTCGGAGGGGCTTCGAAAAAGGGCTCCTGCGCGCTGTTCCGGTGGCCGGCTCGGAGCTTGCCCTGTTTGAGAACTGGAACACTCCGGCCGATGTCGCACCGTTTGCGGATACCTCCACGGAGGGGCCTCCCGCCTTTTGCCGCGTGTAAACGCCTTGCTGGAATGCCTGTGGGCCGGGACTGGCTGGGCGTTCAAACATCGAAACCCATTGCCGGCGATTTCACGCACTGTCGCCCCTTGGAAGAACTGGAGGGCGCGATGCAATGGAGCGACTCCGGACCCCGCCGCTGGCACCTGCTCTTGGTGCGGCAGCCAGAACACACCCTATTTGGCAGCAGTCGCAGTCTCCTGCACAGGCACCGGGTTGAGGGTCTTGAGAAGCTTTCCCGAGGCGGTGTCCCAGACCTGCACCTGGCCGCTTTTGCTGCCCAGAACCAGACGCGACCCGTCCTGGTTCAACGCCACTGACAGCACTGGTGCGGGCACCTTGGCCAGGGCCGTTTTCCGCGCGCGCGTGTCCGTCTGGTAGATGCGCACTTCCGCAGCGCGCGTCGCCACGGCCAGGAGCTTCCGGTCCCCGCTGGTGGCGAGCGCCAACACAGCACCGGCCTGCGCTTCAAAGGCCCGCAGGTACTTGTCCTTGTTTGTAATGGGCTGGGCGCCGTTGCCGGAGCCGGTCACGCTAATCCCCGTCAGTGCCAGTTTGAAATCATAGCCCACCAGCGCCCGCGCATTGCCTCCCGAGATGGCGGTCAACCCGTCCGCCGCGACTGCGTTGATACCCTCAGCCGACTGGTCCACCGAACGCAATAGATGCAGATCCTCTACGCTGCTCAGCTTTGTGGTCTTATCCCGGCTTCCGCTCACGAGTTGTTTGCCGTCCGGCGTGAATGCGACATCCATGACCCAGTCGCTATGCAGATCGATGAGCTTTGGGGCCGTTGCCGGGTCCAGCGGGATGAGATAGATGGCACCGGTCGCCGAGCCCAGGGCAATGCTCTGACCATCGGGCGCGAAGGCCCCTTTGAAAAAGGTGTCTGTCCCAAAATGCCTGTCGCTTAGCTTTTTGCCGCTGGCCGGATCAAACACAATGAGTCCGCCAAACTGCTGGGGCGACCCACCGGCGACCGCGAGCAGCTTTCCATCCGGACTGAAAGTCACGTGCGTCACCAGATCAAAATCCGTGGGCAGCCGGCGCAGTTGGGTTTCGTCCTCCACGCTAAAAAGCACGACCTCACTGCGGCACGCGGCCGCGCCCAACTTTCCGTCGGGACTGATGCTCACGCTCGAGACGGCCGGAGCCGTCGCATAGACGCTGGGAATCGAGACAGGGGGAAGGAGCGTCTTGGGCTCCCCGTCGATCTTCGCCCCCTGGGCCACCCAGTCACGCAGCAGGCGCACCTTCGCGGCCGACAGCGGCGGTTCGTTCTCCGGCATCTCGGGCTTTTCGCCGCTTACCTGCGAAATCAAAAGGCTGTCGTCGGGATGACCGGCCTTGAACAAGGCGCCCGTCTCCCCCCCCTTGAGGAGGGCGGCCACCTGATCCATGCGCAGCCCGCCCTTCGCTTTCTTGTCACCGTGGCAGGCCACGCAGTGCCGCTTGAGGACGGGCCAAACCTCCTTTTGAAAACTGACTTCCGCGGCGCTGCCGTTTGCCAGCGCCAGCCCAAAAAGTGTGAAGACGAATCGCCGCATGGTCAGTTGAGCATCAGAAAATCACGGCTGTTCAACAGGCTCCACATTAGATCCTGCACTGCCTCGGCACGCTTCTCGCCGTAGTCGCCCAAGAACCTGGCCGCCACCTCCTGCTCTGCGGCCGTCGGTCGTCTGGCGAGCGACCAAAGGTACAACTGCTCAACGAGCGCCGGATCCGCCGGCTTGTCCTTGAGGAGCAGCGCGGGTCGCGCCGCCGGATTTCCCAGGCGCGTCAGGATCGACTGTCCATTGATGAAGTGTAACGCCTGCAGCATGTTTGTCCCGAGGTCCCGCTCGCATTCGCACGCCTCCATGCGCTGCGCCTTTCCAAACAGCGACAGAAAGCTGCTCTGCACATTCCCATCCGGTAGCTGCGCGGCACTGAAGCCCGCAGGCACGCCACCGAAGTTCTCCTTGATGGCGGTGGCCTGCACCAGCGAGTCCAGCAGTGCCTCGGCGGGCAACCGCCGGGGAATCGCGTGGGAGAAGTTCATGTCGTCATGCGCGTTGCTTTCATTGGGGACCGCGCTGCGCTGGTAGGTGCGCGAGTTCACGATCACCCGCATCAGGTGGCGAACGTCGAACCTGTGCGCCACAAAATCCTGCGTGAGCGCCTCCAGCAGCGGCGCGTTGATTGGCGGACTCGTCGAGCGCAAGTCATCCACCGGATCAATGATTCCGCGGTTGAAGAAATAACTCCAAAAGCGGTTCACCAGGCTGCGCGCAAAATGCGGGTTTTCGGGGGAGGTCAACCAGTTGGCGTAATCCCCGCGGCGGTCTGTGCCGGGGGCCAGGGCGGGCTCCGCCCCTCCCAGATAACGCGGCGCCTGGGGCTTGGCCGTCCGTGGGTTGGTGGAAGAACCGGTGGAGAGGTTTACAAGAACCGTCTTTGCATTCGCGACACCCAGAAGGCGGGGATCCGGCTTGGTGGAGACCTGGTTGAAAAAGCTGTGCACGCCGTAGTAGTCGCCCTGTGTCCAGTTTTCAAACGGGTGCGGATGGCACCGCGCACAAAGCATCCGCACCCCGCAGAAAACCTGGGTGGCCCGCTGCAAAGTGTCGTCCGTATCCTTACTGGCGGAAAAATAGGCGGCTGCGGGATTGTCCAGGAAACTGCCGCGGGCCGTCAGGATCTCACGCGCAAACTGGTCGAGCGGAAGATTCCGGCCGACGGCCGCCCGGAGCCACTCGCGAAAGGCAAACACTGCCGGATCACTTGAGGCGTTCCGTGAGTTTTGCAACAGATCGCCCCAGCGGAGGGACCACCAGTCGACAAACTCTGGACGCTGAAGCAAAGCGTCGACCAGCTTTGGACGTTTTTGGGGATCGGCGTCCGCCACAAAGGCGAGCACTCGATCGGGAGCAGGTTGAACGCCGGTCAGGTCGACGGAGACGCGCCGCAAAAATCGTTCGTCGTCAGCGAGGCCCGAGGGCGTGATGCGTAGTTCGTTCAGCTTTTGTCCAACGGCGCGGTCCACGAGGCTGTCGGCCGGCACGGGGCTCGGAACGAACCCCTTGTCCGGGGGGAGCACGATGCAGTTTGCCACGGCAAAGAGGTTCTCATAACGCGCGAAGATGGCGGTCTCACCGATTTCAGAGGCGTTTACCAGACCCGTGTCGCCCACTTTGGCCACCCGTTCGGTGTTGACCGTAAAGATCGCTGAGCGCGACACGTCGCGCACCGAGCCATCGCTGTACTTGGCTGTGAGCTGGAACTGTTGGCTTGCACTGGGACCCAGCACCACTTTCTGGGGCGCAATGTGGACGGACACCAAGGACGGCAACGTCGGAGCATCATCCGGGGCGCCTGCGCCAATCCACTGGAGCAGATGGTCGTACGCCTCCGTCCCCTGCTCCATGCGCACGCCGCCTTCATGCGGCAGGTCTCCCAGCGCCTTGAGCAGCAGCAGGCTCGAGGGCGGGTTGCTCCGGTTGATCCGGCGTTCGGAAAACTCGTCGGTCAGCACAAGGAAATCCTTCTCCGCGTCTGCTCCGCGCAGGGACAGCTTGAAGCCGTTTTTGCCAAGGGAGTACCCGTGGCACGCACCGGCGTTACAGCCTCCCTTGGAAAGCAGGGGCATGATGTCCTGCCGGAAGCTCGGCTGCGGCGCCTTTGGAGGAAGCTGCACGCGCACCTCGACGTTTTCGGTGCGCCCGCCGGCGCTCACGCTGACGGTGGCCCGGCCGTTGGCCACCGGATGCACCCAGCCTGAAGCATCCACGCGCACCACTGCAGGGTCGCTGCTGATAAACTTCGCCTCGCGGGTGAGGTCCAAGTCATACCCCTCAGGCGTGCGCGTCCCGACCACCAGCGAGTGGGGGCGTTGCAGATGAATGAGAGCGAGCTCGCGGGGGAGCACTTGAAGCGGTCCGGTTGCGGTTGCGGTCACGGAAGCTGCCGGACACAGGTTCGTCCAAAGCAAAAGCGCGGTCAGGGACGGGAGGAGAGATTTCATGGGGGAGTTATCCGGCAGGTTTGACTTCGGGGGCAGGATCAGGTGCGAGGACCTTCAACGAGACCACCGCATCGCGGCTCTTGAGCTGCGTGGTGCCGTAGGGTTTGCCAGTTCCCGAGATTTTCACCCCGGGGAAATCGCCCGGCTTAAAGCCTGCGGGAAGCTTCAGCGTGAACTTGAAGCCGGTCTCCTGCGCCTTCACGGTTACCGCAGCGGGGACCGCGATGCCTGCGGGAAGGCCCGTGACGCTCACGACCACTTCGCCTTTGGCCCCTTCCAAACGCTCCACGCTCCCCGAGAGATGGAGTTCGCCGCCTGTCTTTGGATCAAGCTTTGCGGCAGATGGTTCCTCAACCTTCACCAACAGCGGATTCACCACGGGAATAGAATAAACCGGCGTGTAGACCACCGCCTCCACCGTTTTGCGGTCCCGTTTGAGCAACTCCGCCTTGAAGGCAATTTGATGCGGGACGTCCGCCAATTCAGCCGGCACCAACACCCCAAACTCCACGTCGCTTTTCGCCTTTTGCGCCGCCTCAACGGACGCCTTTTCAGCCGCAGCCAATGCCGTCTCAGCGGTCGCCACACTTTTCACCACGGCCTCCGGCACCTCCCCCTTTTTCTCGGCTGCGGCCAGCGCCTCGCGGGCGGCCGAAAGCGCCTTTGCTGCCGCGGTCACCGCATCAAAGGCCTGCTGCGCCTTCTTGTCCTCCTCGATCAGGAGGGCCTTCTCCTCCCGCAGCATCTTGTTTGGATCCACGGCGCCATTGGCCAGAACCCGTCCCTGGCTGGTCAAAAGCGTGAGCCGCACCGGACCGTCGTGTCCGGCCTGCCGTCTGCACTCCACCGGCAACGAGAGCTTGCCGGTGAGCGCGATGCGCCGGGCTTCTATGCCCTTCCCCCAGGCCGCGGAAAACTCAAACTCGGGTGCCGTCGCCGTCGTGACGGCAAGCGCGCCCTCCAACCAGGGCTGAAACTTGCCCAAGACCCCGGAATCGTAGCGAACGGCGCCCTCCAGTTCCTTTGCACGCCCCTTCAGCCCGAGCAAAGTGGGAGGAACCGTCGCGTCTGTTGAAATGGTCAGCAGCGCGCCGGTGGCGGAAGCTGGAATTGTCTGGCCGCTCACCTGGAGGCCCCCGGGCAGGGCGTCCATCACGAGGTCAATGGGGCCGTCGTAGCCATCCCGAAGCGCCTCGACTTTCAGCACGCTTTTGCGGCCCTTGAGGACCGTGTGGTTGTCTTCGAGTAGCTTCAGAGAAAAGACGGCGGGCTTCTGGGCCGGTTTGCGCACCGCCTGAAAACGGTAGATGCAAAGCGGACCACCGTTGCCATTTACATCGCGGACAGCCGCGACGATTTTCGTGGTGTCCTTGGGCACCTTGTAAGTCAGACGAGGATCGGGCCCCTCGGGTGTGTCGTCACTCACAGCAAGGCGAGCCCCCTTCAAATCGCGCAGTTCAAGCTCCGCGTCGATCGGCGAACCCAGCGCGTCGGCGACCACCAAAAAATCCACCTCCGTGTCCGGTTCCACGGGGATCTCATACAGGTCCACTTCACCAGGCTTGCTGATCCACCCATTCACCGAGGCCGGGAGCTGCTCGAGCGCCTGCGCATTTGAGCCACTCCGCTCCTCCAGCGTTTGAGGCAGCTCATGCAGCCACACGGGAACGGCGGGGCCGCTTGCCTCCTTTGAATCCGGCCAGGGCGCGGGCACTGCGCGCCCCTCCTGGCTCGAGGGCAGCCACAGCGAAGTGACCTTTCCGGCGCGCCCGAGGAGCCGCACCTCGGCCGTCTTCCCCCGCTGGATCGTCGAGGGAAAAACCAGGTCGGCGTAGAACCAGGTGCCCATTTTCAAACGAAAGTGTCCGGGCGCCGCCGCCGCGAACTGGAGGTCATGCAACTGGAGGAGATACTCCCCGTCGCTGGGAATGGTGACCTCGATCCGGGTGTCGCCCCGGAGTGCCGTCTGCGGCAAGGCCAGCTTGAGAAGGTTCCCCTGCGGGCCGTATAACTTCAATGCCGGACGCAGTTTGCTCTCGAGCCGTTGGGCCTCCACTTCACAGAGTAGCTCCTGTCCCGCCTTGGCGGAAAAACGCACCTCCCGCACCTGGCTGCCAGAGACGGAACCGTGGAGCGCGACAGGCAAGGCGTCCACTTTGTCGGCGAAAACTTTTTGGGGCAGGGCATCCGTCGCCAGCAGGGAGCGGCTGGAGACCCCGCCGTCGGTGAGCAGCCACCAGTTTTCCAGTCCGGGCTGGGAGGCCTCCTCAAGCTCGATCTCGAGGACGATCCGCTCGGGCTTGCCCCCTGGCAGGAGTGTCTGCCTTTTGATCTTCGCCGTGGTCAGCAGCCGGGGATTAGGGAGCAAGTCGCTTCCGGTGAGCGTCAGCCTCGTTGCGTGCCCGATTTCCAGGCCGCGCAAATCCACGCCACTCACCACCGGCACGGCGGCGGAGGCAGGGTCGGGCGCCACGAAAAACAAGCCCGCGCCGCAAAGGACGCGAGCCAACGCTGGAAGCGAAAGCCGCATGCTCGGGGTTCCCGGTCAGGCAAACAATTCGCGGATGGGCTCCGCTTCGATCAGGCGAATCGGGCGCCCACCGGGGCCCGGCAACATGGTCGTCTCCAGATCAATGCCCATTGCCTGGTAGATGGAGGCCACCACCTGCGGCGGGCTTACCGGTCGGTCGTGAGGCGCCGCACCGATCTTGTCGGTTGAGCCAATGACACGGCCACCCCGGATCGGGCCGCCGGCCAGAAAATTCGTCCACGCGGAAGGGTAATGATCCCGGCCACCGCGCGCGTTGATTTTCGGCGTCCTCCCGAACTCGCTGATGACGGCGATGACCGTCTCCTCGAGCAGGCCGCGTTGTTCGAGGTCCTCGAGCAACGCGGTGAAGGCGAGGTCAAACTGGGGACACAACACATGCTCATAATCCGCGTAGGTGTTGTTGAGGCTGTTGCCGTCGGCGTGCATGTCCCAACAGGAGATCCCGAAGACGGTGTCAAACTGGTTGACCGTTACAAACCGGGACCCGCTTTCAATCAGGCGCCGGGCCATGAGGCAGCTCTGGCCGAAGGTGTTCCTGCCGTAGCGGTCCCTCAGCTTGGCGGGCTCTTCGTTTAAGTTGAATGCCCGCTTTGTCTTGGGATTCGTCAGCAGACTGAATGCCCGCGCATACGCGGTGTCACGCTCGAGGATGCTGCTGCTTTCGACGTGTCGCTGGAGGCCGTCGATTTCGTTGAGCAACTTGCGGCGGGCTTCCACCCGAAACTCGGTCTGACCGCCCGGCGTCTCCAAGTCGGCCACCTTGAAGTCAGACTTGGAGGGATCGCTCCCCAGGAAAAAAGGCTGGTGCGCACTTCCAAGGTACGCGCTTTCCTGCCCGTGCGGGGTGGACGTTCCGGTGTTTCCAATGCCGGCCGGCAGCACGATGGAAGCAGGCAGATCGCCCCGCTGTCCGAAGACCCGGGAGACGACCGATCCGATGTGCGGCTGTTTGTTGGCGGCATTGAAATCATGCCCGGTCATCATCCAGCGCTGCCCGTTTTCGTGCGAGGCTCCGGTATTGTAGGAAAGACTGCGAATGAGTGCGACGCGGTCCATCACCCTGGCCATCCGCGGGAAATGTTCGCAGATGTGCACGCCCGGAACGCTGGTGGAGATGGGCTTGAACTTGCCGCGGATGTCTTCGGGCGCGTCCGGTTTCATGTCCCAGGTGTCGAGATGGCCGGGCGAGCCCACCAGGAACAGCGTGATGCAGTTGCGGATCTTGGCCTTCTTCTCATCGACCATTCCTGCTCCGTACATTTTGAACAGGTTCGGGAGTGTCAAACCCGCCATTGCGGCCGCTCCGAGCTGTAAAAAGCTCCGCCTGTTTCCACCCGAACAGAGTGGGAGATATTCGTTTCCAATGTGCAGCATGGGGAGGGGGGGAGAGGGGTTTGGCCGCTTTTTACAGCGTGTAGGATACGGGGTTCGAGATATCGATGTAGGCGCTCTCGGTGAACTTGCCCTCGGCGTTTTTCTTGTAGTTCACGTAGTGAAATTGCTGCAGCACGACCTCGTACTTGCCGGGTGCTGCTTCCGGATGCTCAAACACCGGATCCAAGCCGGCCCCGACCGTGGCGATTTCTTTGCCGTCCCGGCTCACCTTCCACTGCAGGCGCGTTCCCCAGTCATTGGTGACCTCGGTGCGGGTCACTTTGCGGCCGGCGACTTGGATCGTTGCCTTCGGGGTTCCCTCTAATTTCTGGTCCATGGGGGGCGTTCTTAAAGTTTGGGTGGCGGCTACGTAAGGAACTAGCCAGAGGGGGGCAAAACATTAGTCGGCTCCTTTCAGCAATCCGAGATGACCAGACGCCTGTTTAAAACAGGCATCCGCAGATTTCACAGATGCAACAGATGACAGAAACTCATAAACGACATCTGTGGACATCTTTTTCATCTGCGGATAACTCCGGACGAGCGGGCGTGTCAGACCCACGGCTAGGGCAGCAACTCGGTGAGGATGAATGGCTCCCCGTCCGAGGTCATCCCGAGGCCGTATGCATTCTGGAGGGAGGTAGGGAAACTGCCGCTGGTGAACGTCCGCTGGAGTAGCACGCCCTGCAAGGTCACCCGTTTTCCCCAAGGGAGATAGGCGCTCCCGGACAGCACGCCCGTGGACGCGTTCAGACTCAACTGGGGGGAGCTCAGGTAACTCGCGGAACCCGGGACAACGCTGACCGAGTTTCGCACGGCGGATTGCAGCTCGAAAGCCTTGAGGGAAGGCGCAGAGTCGGCGCCATTTCCGGGGCCAAACGCAAATTTGGCGGCTAGTTTCCTTGCGGTGCCTGTACCTGGGCCAGTCGCGGCAAACGGGGCCAGCGTCTGGCCGGGAACGGCCGGTGTGAACCCGACGCCCGCGAGCGTGCCTACGCTGGTAAACGCAGTATACGCGTTCGTCCCAACCGTGGAGGGGGAGGAGGTCTCAAACACGGGGCCCCTGTTTCCGGGGTACCACATCTCGGCGCGGACATCTCCTGTGGTGAACGGGCCGGAATTAGGCGCCATGTAACCCGCCCCGGCCGTGGGCGTGTAAAGGGTGGACATCCAACGCAGGGCTGTATCCGCGGCGACGGAGGTCAATATTTGCACATCGGCGTACTCACCCGGCGAAGTGCTGGGAGCGCCTGACGAATAGTTGACGTTCAACTGGTTGGCCAGATAGCCCGAGGCGGTGAACCGCCCCTTTCCGGGGAGCATACCAGTAACGACCGCCGTTCCTGTCTTGCGCGCCGAAACAGACCACCAGCCCGGAGTGCGATTCCACAAATCCCGGGCAGCAGCGGAAACCCCCTGCCCAGAATAATTACCCGCCGCGGGTGTCTCGCCACCCGCGATATATCCGGTGAATACAGGTTGCCCCGCGTAATCCCGTGCTGCGAGCGGGGAGAGCACCCCCCGACCGGCATACTGTCCGAACTCGGCGCGCAAAACGGGTGCGTCCACGCCATTAGAAGTGTCCACCCACATTTTCAGATCGACGGTATTGAGCGACTGAATAGGACGCTCAAACTTCGCGGGGTCACCGCCCCACCCCAGTAGGGTAAACTGATACGGAAGATGCACCGTGTAGAAACCGTCTCCGTCGAACCGGCCGGCCAGGGCGTAGCTAGCCAGCCCCACGCGCAGGCGGCCGCTGAAGCTACCCGCCGAAGTGAGTGCAACCTGCAACGCTCCCATCGGGAAGCCCCCATCGCCCACCCAATCACCGTACCCATACCGCAGCATCCCTCCGGCGAGGCGGTTCCGTCCCCCGATGCGCAGATACGGGTTCGGCTCGAACACCGCAGACACCGCGGTCTCCCCCCGGATGGTCAGCGTCAGGGTGCTGGAACGGTACGCGGGCTGGGGGAGCGTTTCCCCATCCACGACAGTTTCAATTCGCCGCAGCAGACTCCCCGACCGGGGCTTTGCCACAAG
>CANJYI010000042.1 GCA_947478975.1 Chthoniobacteraceae bacterium | reverse complement strand
ATGACTCTGCTGCGCCCAGATAATCCTGCCAGACTGGGACGGCGGGGGCGCTCATCCTCGCTGCTGTGCGGAGCAGCTAGCGGGCGGGTAAGAACGCTGTGGAGATTCGCATTTGTGGCGGTTCGGGGTTGCCGCAGCTATGCGAAGCGCTAAGGCTCAGGTATGAGAGAGTTTCTGTTGCGGTGGGTGCTGGTGGGGGCGTTGGCAGCTCTGTGTTTGGCGGCGGCGGGGGCAGGCGGCGGCGGGTGGGGGTTTTGGGTTTTGGCGGCCTTGTGGATAGGTTTTTGGAACGCAGCGGTGCGCCCGGGGGTGCTTCGGTTGGGGTTTAGCGGCGCCTACATTTTTTGGGCGCTCTTGCTCTCGATGTGCCTGCTGAACGGCGTGCTGTTTTTGGGGAGTTCGACCTGGCTGCCGGCGGCTACGCTGCCCGAACGCAAGGGACTGCTTTGGGGTGCGGTGTGTGTGGCGATTGTCAGCTGGGCACTTTCCTCCAGGTTCCGTGCCCATGATGGACGCTGGCACTGGATCAACTACCATGGTTCCATTGTTGGGAAGGCTTCCCGCCCCTGACCTGACCCATAGTGGAAATGAACCTACCGCCCCCCAATGCCACCATCCCCTTGACCGTTTCGGAAAGCGCCGGATCCCCGAGCATCGGAGGCAGGGTGCGGGTGAAGATTTGCGGCATCACCTGCAGCGAGGATGCAGAGGCCGCGATCCTGTCGGGGGCCGATGCACTGGGTTTTAACGCCTGGCAAGGCAGCAAACGGTATCTGGATGTCGCCGCGGCCGCCCCGTGGCTGCGGGATTTGCCCGGGTTTGTGACGAAGGTGGTGCTTTGCGTGAACCACACGCTTGAGGAGGCTCTGCGGCTCGGGGCGTTACCCTTCATTGATGTCGCGCAGTTCCACGGGGACGAATCCGACGGCTTTTGCGCGCAGTATTCAGCCGATGGGCGGCCTCATATTCGGGCTGTGCGCCCCAGGTCGAGGGAGGAGCTTGACCGGCTTCCCATGCTGGGGACCCGTCAGGTGCTCCTGGATGCGGCCGTTGCTGGGGCTTACGGAGGCACGGGTGCCCAGGCTGATTTGGAGTTGGCGGCCACGGCGGTCTCGCGCTTTCCCCGCCTGACATTGACTCTGGCTGGGGGCCTTGAGCCAGACAACGTGGCGGAAGCCGTCCGTTTGGTGCGGCCTTATGCGGTGGACGTGGCGAGCGGTGTGGAGAGCGCCCCAGGCAGGAAAGATCCGTTCAAGATGCGCGACTTTGTTCAGGCTGCGCTTGGCGCGCTTTGAGGCGGAGGGCGGCCTCAACGAATTCAAACGGGTTCGGGCTGCGGGGAGACCGATGCGCAGACTGGGCAGTCCTTTCTGCGGGCGAGCCGCAGGCGTCGAAACTCCATGGTTCCCAGGTCCATGGTCAGCAAAATCCCGGCAAGTGGGCGGCCGATGCCTGTGAGGAGCTTCACCGCTTCGACAGCGGCCAGACAACCCACGGTTCCAGAGACCGCCCCTAGTACGGGAAAGCGCCTTTTCCATTCCGGCGGTTTCTCCGGCACGAGACATTCCAGACAGGGCGTGTGCCCGGGCAGAATGCAGGTGAGTTGCGCTTCCAGGGCGTACATCGGGCATTCGACCATCGGCTTCCGGGCGGCCACCGCCGCGCGGTTCAACGCAAAGCGCTCCTCAAACAGGGGGGCCGCATCCACGATCAGGTCTGCCTGGGCCACCAGACCGGCGGCATTGGATTCGGTGGCGTTCTCCGCGATCCCGACGACCTCCAGCCGCGGATTGAACTCCCGCAGCCTGCGCACGATGTTTTCCATACGGACGGTTCCGATTTGGTGGTCGGCCTGGAGCAGTTGTCGATTTAGGTCGGAAGGCTTCAGGACACCGCCCGTCGCAAGAACCAGCTTTCCCACACCCGCAGCGGCGAGTTGGAGCGCCACGATCCCGCCGACTCCCCCGACCCGGGAGATCAATACCGAGGAGGCCTTGAGTTTCCGCTGCCCTGCCTCACCCAAACCGGCCAGGTCCATTTGCCAGGCGTATGCGGCCAATTCCTCAGGGTTGAGTTCCGGGGGGTGTTGCTCCGCGCTCATGATCTGAGTACCCCTTTCTCCCGGGGGACTTCCGTGACCGTCCCGTTTTCGAGGTGAAAATGAGAATCGCCCAGGGCGGCGGCCTCTTGTTTGTGGTGGGTGATGTGCAGGGCGGTGAGCCCCAGAGCGGTCTGGACGTTCTTGAGCAGCCGGACGAGTTCGACGTGGGTTTGTTCGTCGAGAGCGGACAGGGGCTCGTCGAGAAGGAGCGCAGCGGGCTTTGCGGCCAGTGCCCGGCCCAGGGCCACGCGTTGGCGTTCGCCTCCGGAAAGGTGCTCGGGACGGCGCTCCAAGAGCTGGCCGATGCCCAGGAGCGAGGCGAGGCGCTCGACTTGTGCAGCGGTTTGCTCTCGGGGCTCCCGCTTGAGGCGGGGCGCAAAGCCGAGGTTCTCACGTACCGTCATTGTCGGAAAGAGCGCGCCGTCCTGGGGCACATACCCGATCCCCCGGCGGGCGGGTTCCAGATGGGTGACTTCGGCGCCGTTGATCCAGATTCGACCGGAGGCGGGTTCCCTCAGTCCGCAGAGGATTTCGGCCAGAGTCGTTTTGCCGCAGCCCGTGCGGCCGGTGAGGACGCCGTAGGCACCGGTGGGCACCCCGAAGGAAACCGGGCCAAGCTCAAACCGCTCGGCGCGCCAGCAGATGTTTTCAAAACGGATCATCGAGAAAATGGAGGGAAGGGGAGTGTGAAAAGGGCTTAGACGCGTTCGCCGACTTTGCGTACGGCGACGAGCACCCCGACGGCAAAGACCACCATGAGCAGGCTCACCGCGACGGCTGCCTCCAGGTTCCCCACGCTCAATTCCAGCCAGACAGTCGTGGGAAGTACTTCTGTTTTCATGCGTGTGGCGCCGGCAAAAACCAGGATCGGTCCGAACTCTCCCAGACTCCGCGCCCACGCGACGCTCGCCGCGGCGAACATTCCGCGTTTGGCGGCGGGCAGGGTCACCAACCAGACGGCCCGTGCCCGGGTACAGCCCAGGGTCATCGCGACGGCCTCCGGACGGGGCGACAGGTGGTCGAAGGTGCCGCGCATGGTGCGAATCGCGAAGGCCGCGCCAATGACAAGTTGTGCGAGCACCACCCCGTAGACGGTGTAGGTCAGAGGTACGGCTTTTTCCAAAAGGCGGCCGATGGGCGTCTGGAAAAAGATCAGCAGACAAAGCCCGATAACCATCGGAGGAAGCACGATGGGGATGTCTAGGACGGCCTCAACCAGAGCCTTGCCGGGAAAGGTCGTGCGGGAGAGCAGGTAGCCGGAGGGGACGGCCAGCAGCAGGGAAAGGAGGGCTGTAGCCGTGCAGGTCAGCAGGGAGAGCTGGATGGAGTGTTGGATTTCCCGCGACTTGAGCGTGCTCACCAAGTGGGCGGGGGTGCTATAGGCCGCGGTGGCGCCGAGCAGGCCCAGTAAGAACAGGGTGTAGCCTCCTGTAATGAGCGCCAGCAGAATCCAGACAAGGGAGATTTTGGAGGTCTTCAAGAGGGGGGTGGGGGCCGCGGCGGATTTCCGGATGCAGCGTGTCAAAAAGGGCCGTTCCGGGTTCGCGGACGCCATGGGCGGTTGGCGAAAACGGGCGGCGCGCCTCAGCTTAGTTGTTCTTGAGCCAGGCGGGAACTTCGATCTGTTTGCTTTGAACCGGGGCCTCAGAGCCGCGCCACACAAAGCCCGCCTTCTCAAAGTCCGCCCGGTGCGCCTTGAGAAATTCCAGCAAGCGGAGCGCCAGCTGCCTGTTGGGGGAATGCGCACGCACCGCAAACGGCTGCACCGCCTTGGCTCCGGCGTGGGCCAGAGGCAGGAACTCCAAAGGCGCGTAGGCCGCCTGCACGTTGACGCGGTAGACGATCGCCGCGTCAAGTGCGCCCGCCCGCATCTGG
This sequence comes from Chthoniobacteraceae bacterium, assembly GCA_947478975.1. Lineage (GTDB taxonomy): Bacteria > Verrucomicrobiota > Verrucomicrobiia > Chthoniobacterales > Chthoniobacteraceae > Chth-196. Next base: position 8,076 of record CANJYI010000042.1, on the reverse strand, counting down.
TTGACGAGGAAGTCCGCGGTGGGGACCTCGACCACCACGTTGCGCTGGATGCTTTCGAGGAGGCCCGAGGATTTGACGATGCCCCGGGTCATAAACCCAAGGGTGCTTTGTTCCGCATTGCAGAGGCCGACCCGCAGTCCAGGTTGCGCTAGGTCCGCAAGGGTTTTGACCCCCTTTGGATTCCCCTCCCGCACGGCGATGCCAATCTCGGTCTCCGTCAGTAGAAAGGCTTCCGGAAACTGCTCCGCCACGGGAGGGACGAAACACAGGTCGCAGGCGTAGTAGGCGTCTGGGAACTTTGAGTTCTGGCCGTCGCCGAGCGTCTTCATCGTCGCGCAAAGGATGCCGCACCCGTTGAAGACGGTGGTCAGTCCTACGCCTTCCCTCGTTGAAAAAGCCTGAAGCAGCGACTCGATGGCGGGCCTGTTGACTCCGCCGCTGTAGACTACCAGTTCTGGTTTGGCCGCCCACGTGTCCCCCGGAAGGGGCGTGAAGCCCGCCGCCTTTAGCAGAAGGCCCCCCTTTTCGGGCGCCGCCAGAAAGCGGGCGAATTTCAAAGCCTCCACCGGTTGGGTGGAGGCGGAAAGGATCCCTGCGGAAGCGGGCTCGCGTTTTGCGTCGAGCTCCGGAAGGTGGACGGCCTCGATGCCGGAAAACTGCGAGGGAAGGGCGTCCCAGAGAATGGCCGCATCCACGGTCCCCAGCGAAAGGTCGGCGGCGATCTCAGTCACCGTGGGCTTCATCACGGTCACCGCTGCGGCAAGCTGTTCCCAGCGGGCTCCGGCTGCGGCGCGGACCGCCTTTCCGATGCTGGCGGTTTCCGGGTTGGTGAGGGCCAGCCGGACGTCGGGACGGAACAGGTCCTCAAAGGAGGCGACGGCCTTCGGGTTTCCTGTGCGCACGGCGACCACGGGGGTTTGCAGTGCGAAGGCGAGCACCTCCTTGGTCAGGCCGTTGCGGTTGGCGGTCTCCATTGTCTCGGCATCGGCGGCTATGAACAGGTCGCCGCTTCGCGCGACCCGCAACTGGCTGAGCAGCGTACTGCTGCCGCCAAACTGGAAGCTGACCGTGGTTCCGCATTCGGCTGCAAAGGCCGCCGCCACTGCTTCCAGCGGCTTGCGAATGCCCGCGGCGCAGAACACTACGAGGGCCGGTTTTTCGGAGGAGGTCGTGTTTTTCCTGCAGGCGGCGCCCATCCACGGGCACAGGAGGGCCAGCAAGAACACGAGCAGTCGGGGGCGCGTCATTTTTCGAGAGGCTTTTTCGACCTACGCCGGGAGGCGAGTGCCAACAGAAGGGCGGCTAGCGGGGGCAAAAAGATTGCGACGGTCCCTAGGGGTGGGCCATGGGGCGGCGGGGAGCCCGCACCCGCCGGGTTTGGCTGAGTCGCAGCGGGTTCGAAGCGGACGGTTTCCGGTTCGAGGGCAGGGGAAGGAGACGCGCTCGGAGACGCTATGGGAGCGCCCGTGTTTGGGGCGGACTGCTCCCAAGCAAGGCCGATGGCGCGCAGGCGTTCCTCCCAATCCACTTTGAGCAGCAGATCCCAGCCGGGATTCTGGCGCTTCACCTGACAGGAGCAGGCACCCGAGAGAAAAATGCAAATCTCGTCGATCTGCTCGTGGCCAAAATCCGCGGCCGGCCAGGCGCCCAAAACTCTGCCGCGTCCGAACACGGCGGCAAACCAGGGTTGGTTTGTCGAGGCGAGCCCTGACTGGGGGCCTGCGAGCGCCGCGCGAAGGAGCGTGTCCGGATCCTCGCCGGCGCGGTCAGCAGGGCGGATCCGCACCAACGAAAAGCGGACGGTCAGTTCGGGGCCCGGGCCCGGGCGGCTGCTCAGGTCGTTTGGATCAGCGGGGGGGATTTGGATGGCCTGCTGGAGGTAGGCGAGGCGCTTTTCGAGGGCGGCGGCGGCCGCTTCGTCCAACGGTGAATTTCCGGACTCCACCAGCACCCAAACCGCGGAGTCGCCCGCGAGGAGACGCCGCACCAACTCCGTGGCGGCCGGAGATTCGCCCAGCGACTGGAGCCAGCGTTCCTCGACCTTTCCCTGCCAGACCGTTGTCTCGGCGGCGTCCCCGTGGGGTGGGCGGAGGAGGCGCGAGGGGCCTTCCGCGGTGCGCTGGATTTCCAGGTTCAGACCTGAATCCGCGCCGAAGTTGCGCAGGAACTTCGAAACCCCAGGCTCCTTCGCCTCTTGTTCGGCAACCAGAAGACGGAAGGTGTCGGCGGGCCAGCGGTCCAGCGCGAAGCGGAAGACCGGCAGGCTGCAGGCGCACGCCGACACGGCCAACCCGCCCGCAAAGAGCAGGAAAACCAGCAGCGTCGCCAGCGGGAAACAATCCGCCCGCTTGCGGTTGGGCCGGGCGGTTGCGTTGGAAAGGTGGTGGGGCATGAAACGGGGTTCGCCTTGGCTACTGGGGCTTTCCAAAGCAAAGCACCTTTCCCTCCACGGTGGCCACGTAAAGCCTCCCCTGGGCAACGGCCATGCCGTCCCAGACCGGGGGACTGCCCAGCTTGAGTTCCGCCCCCATTTTTCCGGATTCAGCCGATACCGGGAACAGGCTCGCGCCGCGCTTGCCTTCGAGGGCTTCGTCCTGCTCCTTGAGCTGCTCCTGAATGGCACTGTCCTTTTGGCTGATTTTTTCAAAGGCGTACTCCTCCTCGATGAGGTCCGGCGGGCCCGCCACGAACATCGTCTTTTGAGCCATCGCCATCGCGCGCAGAAAGAGCGGCACCGGGTGTTCCCAGCGGTGTTCGACGAACGAGCCCTTGGCCGGAGTGGCCTTCGGTCCGGTTCCGGGGGTGGAGGCTGCCAGCGCAGACTTGGCGGCGCCAGTTGCCGGTTTACGGAACCACAGCGCGGCGGCGACCTTGCCCTTGCCGGTGTCCACGCCGTTGAGGACCCCGTTGTTCCCGCGGCCGGATTCATCCCTGGCGTTTCCGTTGTCGAAGCTTGCGGCGAGGATCGCGCCCTTGGCGGACTTGAACGTAACCGCGCTGTTGGCGTGCTCCACGATTTCGGCCTCTGCCAAGGCGCGGTTGAACACGGCGAACTGGTCGATGAGGCCGGTGTAGGGGCTGTTTCCAAAGGGGGCCACCGGCGAACCGGCGGGCGCCCCGAGCTGAAGTCCCAAGGCGGGCTGCCCTGAGATAAGGCCCTTGCCCTTGGTTTCGGAGGCGAGTTGGCCGTCGACAAAAAGCCGGAGAACGCCGCCTTCCGCCAGCACCCCGGCCAGATGATGCCAACCGCCGTCGAGGGGCCGCTGGGCATCAACCGTGACGGCCTCCCCGGGGCCGGTGCGCACGCTGAACCCCGGACGACCATCCTGTAGCGCAAGCGAGTAGCCCATTCTGCCACCGCCGTGTTGGGCCAAAATGCCGTCCTTTCCATCGGGGAGAATCCACATCTCCACCGTCAGCGGGGTGTTTTGGATGGGGAGGTTTTCCGAAGCAAAGCGCACTGACGGCATCTGGGTGGCCTGTGTCGGCTTCGCGTTCTTGCCGCCCGGTTTGTTTTCCGACTCCACCGGCGCCTCGGGGGCGTCCTTGGCCGCGCTGAAGAGCTGGTGTTCCATGGTGGTCGTCCAGCGGTAGTAGCGGGCTTCGCGGGCGTAGCCGTAGACGTTGTCCTTGTCGTGGACGAGGATCCTGCCTTCGGGCGTGTACTTGCCTGCCTGAAAGTAGCCGCTGTGGCCGCCGGAAAAATTCTTTCCGTAGACCCAGTAGCTGCGGTGAAACCAGGAGTCGTCGAGGAAGCCCATGGGGGCGAACAGGTGCCGGCCTTCGCCCTTTTGCGCGCCGCCTTGTTCCACGGCGTTGCCGCTGACCGGGCCAATGTCAAAGCGGGTGCCGTCTTCTTTAATCTTCTGCGAGCGGAGGTACAGGACCGAGCCGTCACTGGAAAGAATGTCGTTGAGGCCAACCGGCATTTGGAGGGTTTTGTGCCGGTCTTGGAAGTCTCCGCCGGTCTCGGGGTCCTTGTCGTTGTAGACCTGTTCGGCGAGCTTTTTGCCGGTGACGGCGTCGAGCCGCACAAAACGCATCCCGCCGTCGAGGAACACCGAGCGACCGGCGACGGCGTTGACCGTGCCTTTTTCCACAAGGACGCTGCCGTGGACGGGCCACACGCTTTCCACCTGCTCCCAGGCTGCGTGTCGGCGCTCGTTGGGGGCGGCCAGAAAGCGCCAGACCAAGGCGCCGTCGGAGGCGCGGAGGCAGTAAATCCAACCGTCCTTGCCGCCGCAGTAGACGCGGCCCTTCCAGAAGGTGGGCGGGGAGTCGATGCGCGCGCCGGCGGTGAAGTGCCAAAGCGGTTTGCCGGTGGCGTGGTCGAGTGCATGGAGGGTGTGGGCGTCAACCTGGGAGACGAAGACCATTCCGCCGGCGATGCTCAGCGCCGAAAGGCGCCCGGGGAGCGCGTGTTCCCAGACGGGGCCAAGGCCTTCGGGGAGGGGTTGGTCGCTGAACCCGCTGCGGGCGGGGTCGTGCCGGTAGGTGGGCCAGTCCTTCGGATCGGCGGCGGTTTCCAACAGTGGCGAACCCCAAGCCGGCCCGTATTCGAGCCGCTCCTCGTCGGGAGCGGGTGCCGGATGCGGGCTGCCGCTGCCGGAGGCGAGCGCGTTCATCCCGTCCAGTTTTGCTTCGGGGTAGCAGGCGCAGTTGTGCGGTCCCGCGTAGGTGAGGCCGTTGGCAGGAAGCACCCCGTAGAGGCAGGCGCCGCGCACCCAGTGGTTCAGGTCCCAGTGCTGTTTGTCGATGTCCACGTACTCGATGCCCGTGCGGGACGGGATGATGAACTTCTCCGTGGCCTTTGCGATGTAGCACCTGTGGTGGAACCAGTAGGTTCCCTCGGGCACGTCCGGGGCGAACTGCTTGACGATCTCGCCGGTGACCGGATTGCGGCCGGTGAATTCTCCGGTCTGCTTGCCCTGGGTGGTGCCTGCATTCCAGACCAAGCCGCCTGCGACGATGAGATCCTCGGGGGAGCGGTATCCGGATTTCTCGTGCGAACCCTCCCAGAGTTGTTTGCCGGTGGCCAGATCCAGCGCCCGTTCCACTCCGTCACCCCCGGCATAAAGCACAACGTTTTGGTGGATGAGGACCCGGGGTCCGAAGTTGTACTCGATGAGCTTTCGGGCCTTCTGGTTGTCGCTTGCCCACTGCTTCCTGCCCGTTGCCGCGTCGAGGCACTGCACCTGGCTTCCATCGTAAAAGACCACCGATTTTCCATCGGTGCCCAGCGTGATGGGTGCGCAGATGGCCTCCTGTTTCCAGAGCACCTTGCCGCTGTCGGCCTCCACCGCCATGAGTTGGCGGGGCTGGCGGTCCCACTCGTATTCATTGGCCACGCGGCCCTGGTCGTTTTGCTGTTTGGGGGCGTAATCGGTCAGCGCCCACTTGCCCGGGTTGACCAGAAGATAGAGCACCCCGTCGACATGAAGGATTTCTTCGACTCCCTTGGTTTCGGGATATTCACGGAGGAGCTTGCCGGTGGGACCGTCGATGCAGGAGACAGCGCCCTCGAGTTCGCTGGCGACAAAGATGCGGTCTCCGTCGCCGACGAGTCTTCGGGTCAGCTGGGTGGGACCGGTTTTGAGGGGCCACAGGTGGTCGCTCCAGTGCTGGATGGGCTTTTTCCAAAGGACGGTGCCGTTGAACCCGTCCCGGGCGATGAGCACCCATTTGGAGGGAAGCAGGATCGAGATGCGCGAGCCCTCGTCCATGATGTAATAGAGGCGCCCGTTCGAGGAAACCTGCGCGGAGACGCTCGACATGCGGTCGTGATGCCGGGACCAGCGCGGATTGCCTACCCACTGCAAGCGTTCTGGCGGGCCGACCTCTGTGTCCTTGGAGACGGCGTTGCCTTTGGCGTTGTAGTAGTAGTGCGTCCAGTCGTCCAAGGAGCCGGGCTTGGGTTTGACCGTGCGCTCCCAGGAACCGTTTTTCTTGAGCAGCAGCACCCCGTTGGGCACTAGGACGCGAAGGGCCTCGCTCCGGGAGACCGCGCCCAGATCCTCTGCAACCACCAGGTTCACCAAGTTGTCGATGTAGGGAAGGAGCGGGCTGCCCAGCCGGCTGACCGCCACGGGGCCGTACTTGCCGGCGGCGCGGATGGTTTCGCGCGCCTTCGCGACTGTCTGGAAATCCGGGTCGAGTCCCTGGACTTGAAACGAATCGCTGGCTTGGAGTGCCGCGGTGAGGGCTCCGTCACCCACGCCGATTTGCACCACGATCCCGCCCTGGACGCCCGAGGTCTTCAGAATGGCAGCTGCTTCCTGGGCCGCAGCCGCGGGAGCAGTTTGTGCAACCGAGGTCTGGGCGTGCGCCGCGAGTGCAACGGTGAGAAGGGGCAGGAGAAAGGTGCGCATGAAAGAATGGGGACATCTGTGGAACCCCGGGGGCGGCGAATTGTTCCGCTTCCTCCCTAAAAGATACTGCCTTGTGAGCTGGCAGACGGGCTGGAGGAGAATGCGCACCTCTGCCTTTTGCGCCGCCCAGAGTTCAGAGCTTGGACGCGCTGCCCCGCCCTTTATTCCCTCGCCGCGTCCCGGGCGGCGGTGAAGACTTCGTGCAGCGGCCGCGAAGATCGCGTGGCGGCCGCCTTGCAGGATTCATACTCAGGGGCGACCTGGAGGAGCGTATCCCCCCGGAACCCCCGCTTTACAGTGATCGGCCCGAAGGACGTGTCCACGGAAACAAAGTCGCGCCGGAGTTTGAGGCGGGTCACCTCGGAAATGCGCAGGCCGAAGGCTGTCGTTTCAGCAAACAGCAGTTCAGTCAGGCACTCCAAAAGACCTTTCTCGCACAGGAGAGCGAGCAGCATCCCAGGGCGCTGCTTTTTCATCTGGATCGGGGTGATCCAAACGTCCAACGCGCCCGCCGCGAGAAGGAGTTCCGTGACATGGCCGACCACCTCGGGGCTGATATCGTCCAAATTGGTTTCCAACTGGAGAACCTGATCAGACTCGTATCCCTTGGGCAGCATCTGGAGGGGGAGGCTGGCAGCGCGATTATTCTACGTCGCCGAGGACAGCCCTCAGCACGTTCGGACGGGAGGCCAGATGGCGTGTGCCCACTCCGTACCCAACCTTGAGTGTGCGCATCGTCGGCATGGCGCCAAACTGTTGCCCAAACTCCGCCACGATCGCCGCGCCCGTGGGCGTGATGAGTTCGTGGGTTTCGTCGCCCTGTCTGAGCGGGATGCCGCCAAGGATCTCAAGGGTCGCAGGCGCAGGGATCGGAAAGCGGCCGTGCTCGCACTGGAGCCAGCCCCGGCCTTCTTCGAGTTCGGAAACGTAGACACTCTCAATCCCAAGGGTCTCGATTCCGACGCACACGCAGACAATGTCCGCGATTGAATCGAGCGCTCCAACCTCGTGGAAATGGACCGCTTCGGGGGTGGTGCCGTGGATTTTGGCTTCGGCTACCGCGATCCGGGAAAAAATCGAGAGGGCGTGCTTTTTGACAAAGGGCGAAAGCGAACTGGATTCGAGCAGCGCCTTGATGTGCGCATGGGAGCGCTCGGGCTGATGGGAGTGCGCGTGGCTGTGTGAGTGATCGTGCGCGTGATCGTGCGCGTGATCGTGATCGTGGGCGTGATCGTGGGCGTGATCGTGGGCGTGATCGTGCGCGTGATCGTGTGCGTGATCGTGGGCGTGATCGTGGGCGTGATCGTGGGCGTGATCGTGGGCGTGATCGTGTGCGTGATCGTGTGCGTGATCGTGTGTGCACGGCTCCACATGTGTGGCCCCCTCGTGGATGCTGAACTTCACGCCTTCTATTTCGCCGCGGGATTCCCGCTCGAAGTGCATGTGAAAGTGCCCCAAATCCAGCTTGGAAAGCTCCCACTCCAAAGTGGAGGGTTTCACGCCCAGATCGCACAGGGCGCCCACGGTCATGTCTCCGCTGATACCCGAAAAACAGTCAAGATAGAGGGCTTTCATAGTGGGGTTAGATCAGACGGTTGCGGTTGGAGACTGCGTCATGGAGGCGAATTGCGTTGTCATAAAGCGCCTTGCCGATGATTGCGCCGTGGATCCGGGGATATTGGGCGAGGCGCTGCAAATCAGCGAGGCT
>CANJYI010000041.1 GCA_947478975.1 Chthoniobacteraceae bacterium | reverse complement strand
TATCCCCAAACCACGGCGTACCCGGTGCCGGCTCGTGCCAGCGCCATTTCATCGCAAGCGGCCGCAAACGCCGGCGGCATCTCAAATGTAAACTGGAACAAACCCCTCTTGCTGCCCAGGGCCAACCCAGCTTCCGCGGAGGACGCCACACCCGCCAGTTCCGGTTCCCTACGGCTTGCTGGCAACCCGAAGCAGCCCTGGACGTGGAAGGCTCCCGACTGGGTTTTCGTCACCGCCGACGGCCTCAATCCTGTGGCCTGGGATGCGCAGCTCCGTGTGGGGGAACGCACTCCGGTTGCGGGGCGCTATGCGTGCCAGGTCTATGACATCGGCGGACTGCTCGACCTCAATGTCGCCGGCTACGATCCGGATGCCGCCGTGGTTGGGGACGCCGTGGCTGCCCGTCGCGGCAGCACGGGGTTGGCGGACCTGAGCCAGGTCGGATTGGGGGCAGCCCACCTCAAAAAGCTCCTCGCTTATCGGAACCGGGCGACGCTCCTGGACCCGGACAAAATCGACGGCACCACGGGGCACGGCAACCGGTACGTGAACTTCCTGCTCAATGGCCGCAGCAATCTGGGGTTTCTGCGGGCCGCCAACGGAGCAGTCTCCGTCAGCGCGACAAACGCAGCCTTCACCAGCCGTGCGAGCCTGTTGGATTTCCTGCAAAAACTGGGCTCAGGGAGCGCCGAGCGGGCCGGGCTCATGGAGGCGACCCAGTATTTGACGCACTTTTCGAGAAGCCTGGAGCAACCCTCCTACAAGCCGGGATTCTACGATCCGCTGGCGCCCGGCTCCTCGCCGCTGTCACCGGTTTATGTCCGCCCGAGTATCGTGGCGCCTGCGGGGCGGGTGGACGACACGCTCTACCCCACGAGCACCATCGCACTCGCGCTGCGGGGGACAGGCGATTTTCGCCGCAGCACAACGTTGGGGGGACCGCTGCCTTGGGATATGGCGTTGGGTAACAACCGGGGCGGCAACGACGCATGGGGGACAGTCATGGAGCGGACGGGCTCGGGAACCGACAAGCGCGCCCTGCAGGATGTGGTCAACCCGGGTTTTCTGGAGGTACGCATCCTCACAAAAGCCGATGCGACCAAGGAGTATGCGTTTCTAAGGCAGGACGGCTCTCCCGCGCAGCTGGGGGAACCCCTCGTGAAAAAACGCTTTCCGCTGGAGCGTCTTGCTTGGCTGACGTTTAAGGGGCCAAGCGCGACTCTCCCTACAAGTGACGCGCAGTTTAACACGGGGGGAACCGCCAAGGCGATTTACGACTGCTTTGGCCTGAAGTGGACAAGGGATGCTGCCGGGGTGTTTTTTTGGGCCTACGACCACGGCAAGGTTGGCGGGATCTTCAAACTGGAGGAACTCCTCGCCGGCGACAGCGCCCGCGGGCTTCCCAGAGAGCCTGATTTTTTCGAACTCCTCAAGGCAGCCATCGGCGCGGGATCCCTCGGCAAGTCCTCCGTGGCCACACACCTCACTGACAACCCAACCGACTGCGCCACTTATTATCAAGTCAGGGACCGGAGCACGACCTTTCAGATCATGGAAATCGGCGCCAACCTCATCGACCAGTACGATCCCGACAGCTTTCCGACCCTGCTGAAGCTTCCCAACCCGGATCCTGCGCTCATCACCAGCGCGGCCCGTTACGCTCCCCCCTTGTTCACTGCCCGCGGGGTGGAGGATCTGCCGTATTTTTACCGGTTCCACTGGCGCGGAATCGAGGATGCCAACGACGCGCCCAACAAGGTCCTGCCCGCGCCGGGGGGAATCACTGAAATTACCGGGAATCTGGGCGACTTTGCCGGCAGCAAATTCAAGTGCGGCACCACAGCGATCATGGGCTTTCCGGAGTTGTGGAATCCGCACGCGCTAAACGGAAACGGCGTGGCGCCCGGACTGAGCCCTGCCGCCTTCCGTGTGGTCGCCGCAAGCGAAACGCCGGGCGACGTACTGGATCCACCCAAGGATCCGGCCAACCCGGTGGACAAAGGAATGAGCCGGAACCCAAAGCTGGGCGAGTTGCCGGTCTTTAGCGACACCAACAAACTCTGGGTGCAGTTCATCAACTCAAACTGGTACAACTTTGTCATCCGACCGACGGGCTTTTTCGGGTACTGCACGGGCGGTTCCATGCTGACGTGGCTGCATTCGCAGGCCTTCAGCACGCTGACCTCCACCATGGGGCTGAACACCAACAACTGGACGTGGAACTGGCCCCTCGACAACCAGCAGACCACCTACCTGACTCTAAGTGGCACGAGCGACTACCGCCCGTATTCGCTCCTATGGAACAATGCCCCCTATTATTTGGACGACCCCGGCGGCCTGGCGTTGAACGCGCGGCAGTACAACTATTTCTTCTCGCTCGTGCCGCTCTGGAGACTTCCCGACACCGTTCTCTCTGATGCAGATTTTCCGCTCCAACCAATGCCCGTCAATTGGCCGGCTGGAGCCGCGCGTTTTTCCGGAAAACAGTTTGGCCCGGTCGCCTCGGTCTTAAACTTTCCCGCCATTGGAGACGGCACGATCCTGTACAAGCTTTCCAGTGGAAAAGCCTATACTTGGGACTCTTCCATTCCCGGATACCAGGAGGTGGTGTGGCCGGCTGCGCCCGATATCACCCGTTCGTTTGTGGCCGCCACCTATACGGTGGGGGCGGGCAGTCTCAACTATGCCAGCGGCCTCCCCGTTCCGTACCCCTTCCCGCCCTATCGCCAGTTTCTTACCGCGCTCACCGACAGGGCGGGTGTGCGGCGCGCTCTTTTCGAGACCAACCCCACGCAGGTCACACCTCCCGGATCCCCGAAACCTGACAGTGGGGGAACCGCCCAGAACAACCGGGCGGTGGATTTACGCGGTACCGAACTGTTGTTTTCGCTGGGTTCAAACGCGCTGTTTCGCGAGCCGACAACCCTGTGCCAGCGCGGACTGCCGGCGGGCTCAGACCTGACCGCCGGCGCGGACAATTTTTTCTCGGGCCCGCCCTATAACGGCTCCATTCAAAGCGCAGACGGCAACCGGTGGGTGGGCTTTTCCATGGGGGAGGTGCCTTCACAGTTTCTTGTAGCCGCAAAAACATTCAAGCGGGACAAGGTCGGCACTTATAGAAACGGAACGTTCCCCGCCTTGGGATTGCAGTGGTCTGTGGACGGAAATGACCCGGCGCTGGATGTGTTTCAAAACAAGCTCGGCGTTATTTACACGGACCCATCCACCAACTGGATGATCGTGCCGCCAGCCGCCGTTCCTGCGCGCCCCGGGCCGCCGGAGTTCTACAAAATGCGCTTTTTCCAGGTGCCGGTGAGTATCGCGGGAATCCAACGCACCCAGCTCACCGTCCGCGTGCAGTACAGAGATCCCGCATCCGGACAATGGGTGACCTACGACGAGCGGATGCTCGACATTAACCCGGATGACGGTGCGCGCTATAGCTCTGCCCCGGTGCTGGGAAAGTCCGAGCTGCAGCCCATGACAATGCCCGTAACTCAGGACGCCACCGGCAAGGTCTTGTGGAAGGACAACCGACGGCCTCTGGGATGGAGCCTTCCAGTCGTGACGTCCTACGACCCGCGCACTCCCCGTTTTGGGCACCCGATGCGGGCCGGTTACAACTGGCAGCAAACCTTGCGGGGAACCAATGCACGCGACTTGCAGCTGCTCAATCCCTCCGCTTCGGACCCATGGGATCCCGGCTACTTCCCGAAAAGTGACGCTCTGCTTGGGCGTTACAACGTGACGGACCGGCCCGCAAACAGCGTTGTGGGCCTGCCCGTCGCGGGAACCAAGCCCGGCACGGTCACACCGCGCTGGCTGGTTCCGGCCTACTGGAACAATTGGTTTTTCTGGAGCAATGGACCGACCTTCAGGGACGGGTATGACTACGCCGTGGGCGTAAAGCCGGGGGATGGTCTAGGTTCACAGCAGGCTTGGGCCCAAGCCCGCCATCCGGTTTCAGGCGCGCTCCTCTACCAGATGCCGTCTGCGAGTGCCGCGGACTATGGCTGGCATTCGCGCCTGCTCAAAACTCCCCCCGCCGGCTCGTACCCTTCCAGTGCAATGAAGGCAGGCACCGCATCCAAAGACGCCACCATTCCGGTGTTCTTTAATGACGGCCCGGGCGGCTACTATGCCGACTCGTTGCGGATTGGCGGTTTCAGCGAAAATGTTGCGCCTTCCGCTGCGACCACCGTCGACCCGAATGCGCCTTACCGTCAGGCGTACACAGACCCGGATGATGTTTTCCGAAGGGCCGCCGGAGGCCTGGCTGCCGGAGGCGGATATTCCGGCACCATCGAGGGACTGCCGATGGGGCAGGGCACGACCGCAGCCGCCTCCAACAGGCCGGTGCTGCTCAACCGTCCGTTCCGGTCGGTGGCGGAAATGGGGGCGGCCTTCCGTGGAACCCCGTGGAAGCACATCGCCTTCTTCCAGCCGGAAACCGCCGATGCCGCTTTGCTGGATGTCTTCTGCCTTACGGAAGCGCCTCCTCTTGACTCGTTGGCGGGCACACCACTGGTTGCCGGCAAAGTGAACTTGAATACGTTCCAGGAGCCTGTTTTGCGCGCGCTGCTCTCCGGTGCGCTCAAGGACGAGCTGGGAACTGCAACCCTTTCAGCCGGAACATTGGGAGAGGCGGGGCGGGCCGCGGCAGCCCTGGTGGACCGCACTACGGGCACCAAGCCCTGGCTCGGCCCGCTGGCAAACAATGCAGAACTGGCGGGCAGGCTCTTTGGCAAGGACCTCGTGAGCATCGGTACCAGTGATTCGGTGTACACGTCGACCGTGTACCGCACCACCACCGAACCCAACCGCAATGCCGACATGCAAGCTTCCAAAGACCGGGTGGACTGGCATTTCTCGGGCTACTCCGCCGACCTGGGGGTGGGGGTGCTGGCTGCGAGCAAGGATCGCAAGACCCAGCGTCTGAGCGAGTCCGTGCTGCGTGCCCTCGCCGACGGCGGGCAGACGCGCGTGTGGAACCTGATGTTCGACCTCGTCGTGCAGTCCGGGGGGTTCCCGCGCACTGCCCGCGGGCTCCACGAGTTTGTCCGGGAGGGAGAGGTCCGCCTGTGGGTGTTTGTCGCAATCGACAGACTGAGTGGAGAGGTCCTCGAGCAGCAAACCGAGTGGGTCTCAAATTAGGACGCGGCGGCTTCCACCCGGCCACTTTCCTCCGGTGTCCTTTGGACACCCGCAACTGGTACGCAGCGAACAAAGCCGCGCATCCACCTATGCCGCGTACGCTGAGGACGAACGGCTTGTTGATCTGTACCCTCTGCCGTAACCTTGGACGCTCAGTGCCCCTGCCGTTCCCGCCTTGCCCCCGTCGAGCGGCTTTGTACCGTCACAGCTTCCATCCCATGACCAATCCCCCATCCCCACCCTTTGCCGAAAGCCAAGTCGACACACTGCGCGTGCTCCGGTACCGGACGCGCGCGGAAATGGATGCAGCCGCCGGAGCGCTTGCTGCGCAGGCAATCTCCGGTGCTGTGGAAAGGCAGGGGGGCGCCCGTATCATTCTTGCCAGTGCACCGTCACAGGCAGGTTTTCTCCAGCAACTGCTCACCCATCGCGTGCCATGGGAAAAAGTCACCGTATTTCACATGGACGAATACGTCGGACTCGAGGCGACGCATGCCGCCAGTTTCCGCCGGTACCAGAGGGAGCATGTTTTAGACCGCGTACAACCGGCCGTATTCCACGGCATTCGCGGCGAGAGCCGGGATCCACTTGCTGAAACCCTTCGTTATGCCGGGTTGCTGCAAGCGGCCCCGATTGATGTGGTTTGCGCGGGCATCGGGGAAAACGGACACCTCGCTTTTAATGATCCACCGGCCGATCTGCACGACACGCAGCGCGTCAAGATCGTGACCTTGGACGAGGCGTGCCGCCAACAGCAGGTCAACGACGGTTGTTTCCCGAGCCTTGAATCCGTCCCCTTAACGGCCATCACCCTCACCGTGCCGGCTCTGCTCGCGGGCGGGGAACTCTTTGTTATCGTGCCCGGCCCCCGGAAAGCCGAGGCCGTCAAAAACACCCTCAACCTCCCTGTCAGCGGGGCGTGTCCCGCCACAGTACTTCGTACGCACCCAAAGGCCTCGCTTTTTATCGACGCCGACTCCTCCGGCCTCCTCTAGGTCGGTACGGGTTCGGGCGCCCTGGCCTAGGCCCGCTCCAACGCGTTCGCTGGTCCGCAGCCGCCCCTGAGCCGCGCCGCCAGCAGCTCGGGTGCCGCCGTGAGGGCGAACCCTTACACCGGCGAAACCCCACGGTCCTTGAGTCGTCCGGGCGGGGGGCGTCAGCCAGGCGCCCCCGGCCATGCCCAAAAAGTTCAAAAGGCCCCAGGCGCTCGCCTCCGTGGGCCGCGGCGCATGAAGCCTGTCGAGCCGGGCCTCGTTGACACAAAGACCTGAAAAAAGATTCCCTTTTGAGGTCCGTTCCTTGTGTTGGTGCGCAAAACGCGCGGAGTTGGGCGGGGGAATGGCCTTGCCTCAGGCCCGCCGGGCCCGCCATATTTCCAGACTTCTCTTACCACCCCATGCAGCATCCCATCGGTATCGGCCTTGCAGGCCTTGGCAATGTAGGCGCAGGCGTTTTTAAAAACCTGCAGGCCAACCGTGCTCTGTTGCGCGAGCGGCTCGGTCTCGATCTGGAAGTCAAAAAGGCCGCCGTGCGGGACGTCGCGCGCCGTGCCGAGGAGGGCTTCCCTCCCGAGCTGTTGACCAGCCGCTGGCAAGATCTTGTCGAAGATCCGGAGATCCGCATCATCGTCGAAGTGATGGGGCGCAAGGAGGAGAGCCTTGAGCTGATCCTCGCGGCCATCGCGGCCAAAAAGATCGTGGTAACTGCCAACAAGGCGCTTCTGGCGGAACACGGCCGCGACATCTTTGAAGCGGCGACAGTGCACGGAGTGCCGGTGTTCTACGAGGCGGCCGTCGGTGGCGGCATTCCGATCATCAAGGCGCTGCGGGAGGCCCTCATCGGAAACCACATCATTTCGATCCACGGGATCATCAACGGTACCTCCAACTACATCCTCACCCGGATGCGCGAGGCGGGCCTCAGTTTTCCAGAGGCTCTTGCTGAGGCTCAGGCCGCGGGTTACGCCGAACCCGACCCCTCCTTCGACGTCAACGGCTGGGATGCCGCCCACAAGGCGATCATCCTCGCCTCCCTCGCCTACGGATTTTGGATTCCACCGGAGCAAATTTCAGTCGAGGGCATCGAATCGCTGACGGCGGCTGACTTCCGCTTTGCCAGGCAGTTGGGCTACGCTATCAAGCTGTTGGGCGTCATCAAGGCCACCAGTTCTACGCCCGGCTCCGAGATCGAAGTGCGCGTTCATCCGACTTTGGTCCCTGAAAAGCACGTGCTTGCCTCGGTCAACGGCGTCTTCAATGCCGTCGCCGTCCATGGCAACGTGGTGGGCGAAACGCTCTTCTATGGACGCGGCGCCGGACAGGACCCGACCTCGAGTGCCATCCTCTGCGACATCGCCGAGGCGGCCGAGGCGCTGGCCAACCCGCGCCGCAATCTGGGCTTCATGCCGCACGGCCTTTACGGCCGCTGCAAGCCTCTGGACTCCGTGCTTTCGGAGTATTACGTCCAGCTTTGGGTCGAGGACCGCCCGGGCGTCATCGCCCAGGTGGCCGGAATCCTCGGCGAACTGCAAATCGGCATCTCCTCGATTTTCCAGCCTGAATCCCCGGACGAAGGCTCCATGGTGCCCCTGGTCATGATGATTCACACCGCCTCCCACGCCCAGATGCGCGCCGCCTTGGAGCGGATCAACGCCCTCCCCTGCGTCCACAGGCTGCCACGCATGATCCGGGTGGAACATTTCTCATGAGCTTCCGTACCCTCCATGATCATGGCGTGATCGCCAGATACCGGGAATTCCTGCCTGTCAGTGACTCCACCCCGGTTATCTCACTGAACGAAGGCTCCACGCCGCTGATTCATTCGCCCAAGCTCAGCGCAAAGGTCGGCCGCGCCTGCGAAGTCTACATCAAGTATGAAGGCCTCAACCCCACGGGATCCTTCAAGGACCGTGGCATGACGCTCGCCCTTTCCAAGGCGGTGGAGCGCGGCGCACAGGCCGTCATTTGCGCCTCGACCGGGAACACCAGCGCGGCTGCGGCAGCCTACGCCGCCCGCGCGAGCATCACCTGCATCGTGCTGCTGCCAGCCGGGAAGATTGCCTTTGGTAAACTCGCGCAGGCCTTCATGTACGGCGCCAAGGTCGTGGCCATCGAAGGCAACTTCGACGATGCCTTACGGCTGGTACGGGAGATCGGCGAAACCGAGCCCATTGCAGTGGTTAACTCCATCAATCCGGACCGCCTTCAGGGACAGAAAACCGCCAGCTTCGAGATCATCGAAGAGCTGGGCGAAGCGCCCGATGTGCACATCCTCCCCGTCGGTAACGCTGGGAACATCAGCGCCTACTGGCTTGGCTACCAGGAATTTCATGCCCTCAAGCGCAGCAACCGGATGCCGGTGATGCTGGGCTTTCAGGCGGCGGGTTCCGCTCCGATTTTCCACAACCGGATCATCGAGAAGCCCGAGACCATCGCCACGGCCATCCGTATTGGGAATCCTGCCAGCTGGGACAAGGCCAACGCCGCGATCGCAAACAGCGGCGGCGCGGTCGACATTGTCACCGACGAGGAGATCCTTGCCGCGCAGGTCTGGCTCGCCTCTCACGAGGGGATTTTCGTCGAACCCGCCAGCGCCGCCAGCATCGCAGGACTCTTTAAGTCGCTCGACCCTGCTTCGGGCCGGGTGTATGACGCGGCGCGCTTCCCCGAAGGCGCGAAGATTGTTTGCACGGTGACGGGGCACGGGCTCAAGGACCCGGATGTCGCCAAGGACAAGTGCGGCGGTGTTATCCCAGCGAAGGCGGAGCGGAGCGAGATTTTGCGGCTCATCGGAGCGTGAGTTTGCATGGGGGGGCTTTACCCCTGGGCGTTTACGATCCGTGTAGGCGCTCTGAGACGCTCCTTCAGCTGATTTTTTTGGGTCCGGTTTCCCACGGCCTTGCCGTGGGAACCGGCGCCCCTACACGGACGCGCCCCAACGGGGGCACCCCAGCGGTTGCAGGACCAGCCGCCCGGCGGCCTAGCGCTGTTTGGAGTTTTGCAGCAGCAGCGCGATGAGGGCGTCGAACTCCGCGGGGGTCAGGGAGGTGGCGTCCGCCGGGGCCTCCCAGAGAGCTGCCGGCAGTTGGGCGGAGAATTGCACGGAGTCAAAACGGACGACCGCAGAGGTGCCCGGTCCCTGAATGCCGGCGCGCGCGGGGCGGCCGGCCGGATTCACCCAAAGGCGAAGCGCCCAGCCTTTTGCCTCGGCCGGCATCAGGCTGCCGATCTCGGGCTGCATGCGCACATCAAGAATTCTGCAGGGGGAGCCGTCCAAGGGGGAGTTGCCCTTGTCCTGGACCTCCAGAAGGGCGGGCAGCAGCGCCAGTTGGCGGCCAGAGAAGGGCAGTTCCATCGGGGGAAACTGCGCGGAACGTTGTCTCTGCGCGGGGGTGAGCTGCGCGAGCAGCGGGCGGACCGCCGCGGCGGGGGCAACCCAGGCGCGCTGGCCATTGCGGCAGGCGGTGATCTGGACTCCGGCGGAGGGAACGCTCAGCCGCATGCGTCCGGGAGGCTGGAGTGCAAAGTCGAAGGGCTGAGGAGCGGAGGGCGTCTGGCCCGGCTGGGGGGACGGCGGCTGCGCGTTGAGGGATTCGAGGCGGCCCTGGACGCGGAAGGCGCGGGCCTCTCCTGCCGGAGGGGAGGCAAGCACGTCAAGGAAGGGCATCAGCACGGCTTCGGCCTGTTCCCGGGCCTCCAGCGCGTGGGCCCTTTTTGGGGTGAGCAGGAGCGAAAGGAAGGCGATAGCGAGTGAGACGAAGAGGGGGCGGAAAAAGCGCGCTAGAATCGCCATTAGAAGTGGTGCAGGGTAGTTTTGTTTATTCACGTGCTTTCCCTTTGAAGAATTGGTCTTCCTGAACTAACGAACCTTTTACTCATGGCGGCAACGCTTTTCTACCATCCCTTCTTAGCGAATTCAGACGGCGGACTCATTTACGCCTTTGAGCAGTCAACCCTGCCCGGAAAGCTCGTGCTTGGCGCGTTGTTTATTGGCTCCGTGTTTTCCTGGTCCGTGATGCTCAGCAAGATCCTAACGCTGAGGAAGGCACAACAGCAGCGGGAATCCTTCCTCGAGCAGTTCCGCCAGGACCGGCTGCCCCTGCGGCTTTTCAGCGAGGGCCAGCGCTTTGACGGCGCGCCGGTCTTCACCGTGTACGAGGCAGGTTGCGAGGAATTGGCCTACCAGCTGCTGGGGGCGTCCGAGGTGGACGAAAACTTTGCGGACCGTTTGAGCAAGGCCAAGTCGATCACGCCTTCGCAAATGCGGGTCGTGGCGGTGGCCATGGAACGGGCAGTTGGGGAGTCTGCGCTCAAGCTGGAGTCGCAGATGATCATCCTGGCGACCGCTGTCAGCGGGGCGCCCTTCATCGGACTGCTCGGGACGGTGTGGGGCGTGATGGAGACCTTTGCGGACGTTGCCAAGGCCGGTTCGGCCAGTCTGGCGGCGATGGCACCCGGGGTCTCTGCGGCGTTGATCACTACGGTGACCGGTCTGCTGGTCGCCATTCCCGCGATGTTCGGCTACAACTATCTGGTGACTTCCGTGCGGGGAATGATTGTCGAGTTGGACAACTACGCAGCAGAGCTCATCAGTGCGTTCGAACACCGCTATGTGGCCCACCGGGGGGATGAAGTAGACCGCCACTGAACCGGGGCAGGGCTGGCTCCCGGGGATGCCCTAAAATCCGAGGCAGGGGACCGCGCCAAAAACTTTCGCTATGAAACGCTTTTCCGACAAAAACAGCATGCACACGCTTAACGAGCTGAACGTGACTCCCTTGCTGGACCTTGCTTTCGTGCTTTTGTTGATCTTTATGATCACCACGCCGCTGATGGAAAACAGCACCGACCTGATCCTACCCACGGGGCGCCAAGACGGGGCGGTGGTGGATCCGAACAGCGTGATTAACATTTCGCTTTTTCGGGACGACCGCCTGCTGCTGAACACTGAGGCCATTGCCCTCTCGGATTTGACGGCGCGTTTGGCGGCGATGCATGCGGCGAAACCGGACGTCGCCGTGGTTGTGCGTTCCCACAAGGAGCTTACCGTTCAGCGGCAGATGGAGGTGCTGGATGCGGTCAAGGCGGCGAAAATCACCAAGGTGGGGCTGGCCAAGATAGCAGAGGGACAGTAGCCCGTCCGATGGCCGCCGCACTTCTTGTCATTGCAATGCAACCCGTGGCGCGCTCCCTCTTTTTGTGATGCGCGAGCAATCCTTCTTCAAGAGAAACCTGGTCGCAGTGACCCTGCTCCACGCGGCGGTGCTCGGCGGCATTTGGTGGTTCAGCCAAGCTCACAAGGCCAGCAAACCACTGGACGTGCTGTGGTTGGATGGGGGAGGCGGCGGCGGTGGCGCCGCCGAGGGTGGTGGTGCGCAACCCGTGGCCTCGCCGGCGGGCGATACGATCGAGGAGACACCGCCTCCCTCTCTGACTCCACCAAAACCGGAGCCCAAGCCGGAAGTTCGTCCGGCGCCCAAACCGGTAGTGGAGCACGAGCCGAAGGCCGAGCCCAAGGAAGAGCCGCCAAGTGCAATCACGCTTCCGACCAAGCCGAAGCCCGCGCCCAAACCGGAGCCAAAGCCCGCGCCCAAACCGGAGCCAAAGCCCGCGCCTAAACCGGAGCCAAAGCCCGTGCCCAAACAAGAGCCAAAGCCCGAACCCAAACCGGAGCCAAAGCCCGAACCCAAACCGGAGCCAAAGCCCGTGCCCAAACCGGAGGCGAAGCCCGCGCCCAAACCGGAGCCAAAGCCCGTGCCCAAACCGGAGCCGAAGCCCGCGCCCAAACCGGAGCCGAAGCCCGTGCCCAAACCGGAGCCGAAGCCCGCGCCGAAGGCCGAGCCGAAGCCGCCGAAAGCCGAGCCTAGCGAGCAGTCGCCGCCTAAAGCGCAGGCCGTATCCCCGGGAAGTGGGG
>CANJYI010000040.1 GCA_947478975.1 Chthoniobacteraceae bacterium | reverse complement strand
CCCTCACAAAAGACCAGACACGGGTCGTGCCGGTGGAACCGCCCATCATGTTTGCGGCATCTGCCAACTTGTTAAGATCCTGCACAACCGGTGTCAGGCGCCCGGGGACAACGTTGGAAAGGTTGCTAAACGCAACCGGCAAGGAGGCAACAAAGACGCTCCCAGTGAGTTTTTTGCCGGTACCGTCCGTCACACGCACGAGTACTTCTTTCTGGAGTGAGGAGAACTGGGCAAGCTGCAGGGTGCCGGAGGCACTCAGAGTGAGGCCTGCGGGGGCCTCGTCTACAAACGCCCAGCTCAGAGTGCCCGAAAGCACGGGCGTTGAGGGAAGAAACGCCGGCAGCGGTTGGCTCAAACCTTCGGAATCCGACTGGTCGCCCACCAAGCCCGCGGTAAAATCCACAAGGCCAACGGCCACGCTCAGGTAGGCTTTCGTCCCAAAGTCTGGATCGTAGGATTCAAAGAAGACCGTTTTCGCGGGTTCAATGGTTCCGGAGGGCGGCAGTCCGCTGAGATTAAAGGCCTCAGCATCCAGTTTGAGCCAGGAGGGGAGCACCTGCCCGGGGATGATCCTCCATGGCCGAGGTGCCTTCTGCTGCGAATTGGAAGTCGCTAGAAGTTCGTTCAGATTGATGCTTCCAGCCCCCCCTGCAACCAGATTCAGAGCGCCACTGGCCCGCAAGCTGACCGTCTTCAACACGACAAGGCCGGTGGCGGTTTTTCCGGTCGAATCGGTAGCCGTCACGCTCACCAATTCCTGACGCTCCATCATCGCGCCCCCCTCCAAAGACAAGGTCCCTGCCGCGGTCAAAGTGCTCACCGACTGCGCCCCAGAGGTCGCCTTGGACCAGGTGATTGGACTGACCAGCGAGGCGGATGAAGGTAACAAGGCATTCAAATCCAGAGAAAGCCCCGACTCGCTGCTTGAATTCCCCAAAACGGTCGTGGTGAAGCTGGCCTCCTTGAGCCCGATGGCAATGTAGGTGCGCGGCATGTCGTACTGGGTGGAGTCAAAGGCCTCTACAATGAGGCTGCCCGTGCCCAAAACAGTGCCGACCGGAGGCTGCGCCGTCAAAACGCCCGAGCCATTAACACTCAGCCAGGTCGGATTCTGCGCGCCCATCAACGCCCAGAGGCGGGTGGAGGCACTCATTCCCGGAAGCATCAGTGTCCCGGTGCCCAGTTCGTTGAGATCAATTTGAAGACCGCCGCTCTGGCCAAGGGCCACACCCAGCGTGGGCCCGGGCTGTACGTTCATTGCGTTGACCCACACCACGCCGGTCACAGACTGGTTCGAACCGTAGGTTGCAGTCACCAGAAGGGCTGTGCGCACCTGGGCCGACTGGGCCACAG
The DNA here is from genome assembly GCA_947478975.1 of Chthoniobacteraceae bacterium. GTDB lineage: Bacteria > Verrucomicrobiota > Verrucomicrobiia > Chthoniobacterales > Chthoniobacteraceae > Chth-196. The sequence continues at coordinate 10,792 of CANJYI010000040.1, read as the reverse complement.
AGAGGGTTCCTCCCGCCGATAGGGTCACCCCCTCCGGGACCGCCTGGGTCATGGGCAGCACCCACGTGGCGCCCTGCACGTTCGAACCAACCGCCGCGCTCAGGGTCGTGTTCAAATTGAGATTCAGCCCGCCCTCTGCAGAGACATCACCCGAGAGATATTCGGTAAACCGTGCGGGCTGCAACGCCACCACACCGTAGGACTTGCCCCCTGTGCCATCCATCCCAACCATGGAACTGTCCGTCATTTCGACGAAATACTCAGACGGAAGGATGGTTGTGCCCGAGGGGGGTAGGGCAGAAACCCTCCCGAAAGCGTCCATTGTCAGCCAATCCGGAATCGTTTGCCCTGCGATAAACTTCCAGGTCCGCGTTTTGAAACTTCCAGAAAGAGGCATCCCGCCTGTGCTTTGATTCAGGTCGAGCACGGCGGAGCGGGGGTTTCCCGGGGTGAGCGCAAGGCTTCCCCCAAAGACAGCAGTGATGGCGGAAACAGACACCCCCCCCTTGAGTTTCTTGCCAGCTGAATCAGTTGCGGCAACAAGCACCTCCCCGAAGGCGTTTCCCATAGAGGTCACGGACAGCTGCCCAGTGCCCCCGACCACATACCACGGCTGCATCTCGACAACGGTGGAAAGAGACGACCAAGTCACCGGAGCCTCAAGACCAGCGTTCGCAGGCAGAAACTGAGCCAGCTCAAAAGACAGACCCCCCATCATGCTCTGGCGCCCAAACACGGAGGCCGCGAAGTCCAACAGATTCACACCGACTCGTACGTAGAACTTGGTCGCTGTAGCCCCGTTTACCTGAGCAGTGGTTACTTCGGCATAATACTCGGAAAAAGCCTTCGGCACGCCTGCTGCGGGACTCAACGACAAGGACCCGGAAGAAGCAAGGGACAGCCAGTCAGGGACCCCCTGCCCCTCTGCAAATGCCCACACCCGGGTAGCGGGCGTTCCCGGCAATGAAAAAAGGAACCGATTTAAGTCCATGACTTTGGGAACGGCTTCCCCAACCACCGCGCTCACAAGTGCAAAAGAGGGCACTGCAACAGACGAAATCTTCACCTGTCCCGGAAGCGAGTGCCCGGCGGCATCGGTCACAAATACGAAAACGGTGCGCACAGACTGCGTCCCGTTGCCCGATTGAGGGGTAAACACCCCACCCTCAGTGAGGGTGATTCCACTGGTATACGCCCCCGGCACCAAGGTCCAAGTGAGCGTTCCCTCCAAACCGCTGCCTTGAGGAAGCCGGGTATTGAGATCCACCGATACGACATCTCCCGACATCCCATCGGAGGGCACGAACACAGAGGTGCTAAAGGAGGTCGGTGTCGCAGCGTTTAGCGTCGCGCCCGCCACACCCAAACAGAGTGCGAGGAGCAGCCAAATTTGCCGCAGCAACGCACTCCAAGGCGAGAGACGTGCCGCCCTGAGGCTCGGCAGGGGCGCATTAACTTTCCGGTGGTCCGCACCTGCATGCAAACTCGACTCCGTCTTTGCTAGAAAATGAGTAAAATTCATAGTTCGAACGCCTGTTGAAACACAGGCACGAAACACGTAGAGCAGGAAACGAGCCATCGTCCGTCCGCACGCCGGGCAAGCCGTTTTCAAAGTCGCCAACTCAAAATTTTGCCCTAGGCTCGGAGATCCGCCAGCCAACGAAGGCCGGCATAGGCACACGCCCCGCCTGTGAGCGCGGTGAACCCTTAAACTTTCTTACGGTTTTTATGTGGAAACGAATGCTTTTGATGTTGTTCTGCGTCGCCCTGGCGGTCGCGGGAATTGGGTATGCGAAGTTCCGCCAAATTCAGGCGGCCATCGCCATGGGCAAATCCTTCGCCCCCCCTCCCTCTGCGGTAACTACCCTGGTCCTCTCCCCCCAACGCTGGGAGCCAGTGGTCAAAGTGATAGGTACGCTCAAAGCAGTGCAGGGCGTGACCGTCAGCACGGATCTCGCCGGGGTCATTTCTGAAATCGGCTTCGAGTCTGGCACCCCGATAAAGAAGGGCACCCTGCTTGTGCAGCTCAATTCGGATTCAGAACGTGCCCAGCTTGCCGCCGCGCAGGTCCGCCGGGATTTGGCAATTTTGGAGGTCAAGCGCAAGCGGGAGCTCCTTGCCAAAAACGCACTCTCAGCCTCGGAAACCGACGCGGCGGAGGCGGAGGTTCGGCAATCGGACGCAGCCTGCGCACAGGCCGAGGCGCTTCTGGCGCGCAAACGCATCACCGCTCCCTTCGACGGAGTCCTGGGCCTGCGCCAGGTCAACCTCGGGCAGTTCCTGAACCCGGGAAGCCCTGTGGTAAACCTCCAGTCAATGGATCCGATCCGCGTGCAGTTCAACCTGCCCCAGCAGGAAATCAGGGCTGCCACGCTGGGAAAGGCCGTGCGAGTCACTGCACAGGAGGTCGCCGGAGGCCCGCGCGAAGGCAAGATTTCAGCCCTTGATTCCCAGGTGGACGAATCCTCCCGCGCCATCACTGTGGAGGCGACCCTCCCCAATCCGGATCAGGCGCTGCGCCCCGGGATGTTTGTGAATGTGGAGCTGCCGCTTGCCGTGGAACCGGAGGTGCTTGTGGTCCCCGCCTCATCGGTAAATTACGCTCCCTATGGCAACTCCGTGTATGTGGTCCTCGAGGGAACCGACGCGGAGGGAAAACCGGGCAAAACGGTGGACCAGCGCTTCGTCAAGCTGGGGCAGAACCGCGGCGACCAGATCCGGGTTCTGGAGGGGGTGAAAGCGGGCGAGGAAGTGGTGACTTCCGGGGTGTTCAAGCTGCGTCAAGGGGGAGCCGTGGTGGTCAACAATTCAGTGCAACCCAGCAACAACCCAGCCCCCACCCCGCCCAACAACTGAGCCGGACCTCCTGCTCCCGCCACACACTCTCTTTTTCTCTGTGAGCTTTACCGACATCTTTATCCGGCGCCCCGTGGTGGCGACCGTAATGAGCCTGATTCTCCTGCTGGCCGGGTTGCAGGCCTATTTCTCGCTCAACGTACGCCAGTTTCCGCGCAGCGACATCGCCGTCATCAACGTCAAGACGCGCTACATTGGGGCGAACCCGGACCTGGTGCGCGGCTTCGTGTCGACGCCGCTGGAGAGGGCCATCGCATCGGCCGATGGGATCGACTATCTCGAAAGCCAGAGCGCGCAGTCGCTGAGCATCATCACCGCCCATCTCAAGCTCAACTTCGATACCAACGCGGCGCTCACCCAGGTCCAGGCCAAGATCGCACAGATCCGGAACGAGCTCCCCCCCGAGGCGGAGGCCCCTTCCATCGAGCTGACCACCTCCGACAGCCAGTTCGCGTTGATGTACCTTTCCTTTTACTCCGAGACGCTCGAGCCCAACCAGATCACCGACTACCTCACCCGCGCTGTCCAACCGCGCCTGACCTCCATCGCGGGCGTGCAGAAGGCCGACATCCTCGGCGCCCGCACCTTTGCCATGCGCATCTGGCTCAAGCCCGACCGCATGGCGGCCCTCAACCTGACCCCGGCGGAAGTACGCAACGCCCTTTCAGCTAACAATTACCTCTCCACACTGGGGAACACCAAGGGGTCGCTCATCACGGTCAATCTCATCGCCAACACCAACCTGCGCTCAGCCGAGGAATTCCAGGAGCTGGTTTTGGCCGAGCGCAACGGGGCCATCATCCGGCTCAAGGACGTTGCCGACGTTGTTTTGGGCGCTGAAAACTACGACACCGACGTCCGTTTCTCCGGCCAAAAGGCGATGTTCATGGGCATCTGGGTCATGCCCACCGCCAACAGCCTGGACGTCATCAAGACCGTGCGCGCCGAAATCCCGGCGCTCGAAAAGCAGCTGCCTTCCGGCATCAAGGTCCACATTTCCTACGACGCCACCAACTACATCCGGGACGCACTGCGCGAGGTGGTGAGCACCCTGCTTGAAACGCTCCTCATCGTTGTAGTCGTCATCTTCCTGTTTCTCGGAAACTGGCGCTCGATCATCGTCCCGGTGGTTGCGATCCCGCTGTCGCTTGCGGGCGCCCTCTTTCTCATCCAGTCGTTCGGGTTCACGCTGAACCTGCTGACGCTCCTGGCCATCGTGCTCTCCGTCGGACTGGTGGTCGACGATGCCATCGTGGTGGTTGAAAATGTGGACCGCCACCTGCAGGAGGGGCTTTCCCCATTTGAATCCGCCTTGAAGGCAGGGAGGGAACTGGTGGGCCCTCTCATCTCAATGACCATCACCCTGGCCGCGGTCTATGCACCCATTGGATTGCAGGGGGGGCTCACTGGCACGCTCTTTCGTGAATTCGCCTTCACCCTGGCCGGGGCGGTCATCGTCTCGGGCTTCGTCGCGCTGACCCTTTCGCCGATGATGTCCTCCAAACTGCTCAGGGCGCAGGACTCCCACACCGGGTTTGGAGGCTGGGTCAACCGCCGGTTTGACTCCCTCCGCGCCCTCTACAAGAAGCGGCTGGCCTCGAGCCTCAGGTGGCGTCCCGTCACCCTCACGCTGGCGGTCATCATCATGCTTCTGGGGGTTCCCTTCTACATGCTCTCGATGAAGGAGCTGGCCCCCAAGGAGGATCAGGGCGTCATTTTGGGAGTCATCCAGGCCTCCCCCAACTCCACCATCGACCAGACCACCCTTTACACCGCGATGGTCAAGGACGTCCTCTTTTCGCTACCCGAGACGGCCACCACCTTCCAGATTACAGAGGCGTTCGGCGGCTTTTCGGGGCTGGTCACCAAGCCCTGGAGCCAGCGCTCCCGCACCACCGAGCAGATGGTGGGCGAGGTGTTTGGCAAATCGGCCGGCATTCCGGGGGTGCGGGTGATCGCTTTCACTCCCTCTCCCCTCCCCGGCGGGGGCAATTATCCGGTGGAGTTTGTGATTGTCTCGACGGCCGAGCCCCGGGACCTGCTGGAATTTGCAAACCGGCTGGTGGGAAAGGCCTTCGCCAGCGGCCTGTTTGTATTCGCCGACACCGACCTGAAGTTTGACTTTCCGCAGACTGAGATCGTTTTCGACCGCGACAAGGTGGCCTCCATGGGGCTTAACCTGGCGCAGGTCGGCTCCGATCTGAGCACGATGCTCGGCGGCGGTTACGTCAACCGCTTCTCGATGGAGGGACGCTCCTACAAGGTCATCCCTCAAGTCGAGCGCGCCAACCGCCTCAACCCGGACCAACTCCAGGACCTGTACGTTTCGGGCCCCGGGGGCAAGCTGGTGCAGCTCTCCACCTTTGCGACACTCAAAAACACCACTGAGCCCCGGACATTGAACCGCTTCCAGCAGCTCAACGCCGCCCGCATCCAGGGGGTGATTCCTCCCAACGTCACCCTGGATCAGGCCCTCAAGGCGCTGGAGGCCGAGGCCGCGGCCATCCTCCCAAAGGGCTACTCCATTGACTACGCAGGCGAGGGCCGCCAGCTCCGGGTTGAGGGCAACAAGCTGCTATTGACCCTGCTGGTTTCCGGCCTGCTCATCTTTCTGGTGCTTGCCGCCCAGTTTGAGAGCTTCCGCGATCCGCTGGTCATCCTCGCCGGTTCCGTACCGCTGGCGCTCTCCGGGGCGCTGCTCTTTTCGTTTCTCGGCTTCACCACGCTCAACATCTACAGCCAGGTCGGCCTGATCACGCTTGTGGGCCTTGTCTCAAAAAACGGCATCCTTATTGTTGAATTTGCCAACTCCCTCCGAGAAAACGGCATGGAAAAACTCGAGGCCGTCATCGAAGCAGCCTCCACCCGGTTGCGCCCCATTTTGATGACTTCCGTCGCAACCGTCGCCGGCCACTTTCCCCTCATCCTCGCCAAGGGCGCCGGAGCAGGTGCACGCAACAGCATCGGCATCGTGCTGGTCACCGGCATGGTCATCGGAACCATCCTCACCCTTTTTGTCGTGCCCGCCGTGTACATGGCCCTCGCCAGAAAAGACCGCCGCCGCGAATAGGCTCCAAGCACAACAGGCACGCCCCAAGGACGCGCCCGCGAAAGCCTTCGCCACCGGGCAAAAAAGAAGGCGTCCCCTCCCCCACCGGAGCTCCGGAGGAGAAGGGACGCCCTTTCAAAAGGCGAGCCCCAGCTTAGTGGGTGAGCTCTTCGCCCACCGCGAAGCGGACAAAACGGCGCACTTCCAACTGTTCCCCAAGCGCCTTGCTCTTTTCAGCAATGAGCTGGGCGATTGTCTGGTCCGGGTTCTTGATGAAGGCCTGGTCGACGAGACAGGCGTTCGAGTAGAACTTGCCCATCTTGCCTTCTACGATTTGCTCCACAATATTGGCCGGTTTGCCGGGAGGCACCTGGCCGCGGTAGATCTCGCGCTCACGGTCCGCCAGCACCTGGGGCACGGAAGCCCTTGAAACGCACACGGGACTCGCCGCTGCAATCTGCAGCGTGATGTCGCGCACCAGCTGCTTGAACTCTTCAGTCTGGGTTGTCGTGTCTTTTTCCGCCCCAACCTCGACGAGCACCCCGACCTTGCTACCCGTGTGGATGTAAGCAGCCACGCCACCATTGCCCTGCACTTCAAGCCGGGCATGACGACGAATCTGGATGTTTTCACCCAGCTTCTGGACAGATTCGACCCGCTCAGCTTCAACGTCCGCCGCGTCGTTCTCCGCAAACTTGTGGGCAACCGCGTCCGCCATCGAACGGAAGGCGTCGTTCTTGGCGACGAAGTCCGTCTCGCAGTTGACCTCTGCCAAAACGCCCACCTTGCCGTTGTGCACGATCGCCTGCGCAATCACGCCTTCTTTGGCTTCACGGTCTGCCTTCTTGGCGGCGCTGGCTGCGCCCTTTTTCCGAAGCAAATCAACTGCGGCTTCGAGGTCGCCCTGGGTCTCAGCAAGGGCACGCTTACAATCCATCAGACCTGCGTTTGTTTTTTCGCGGAGGGTCTTCACCAATTGGGCATCAATCACGACTTCGCTCATACTCTTAAAATGTGGGTGGGGTTTGTTGTTTGACCGCCTTGTGCAGTCCTTGCTCTGAAAGGGGAAACGCTCTTGGAAGCGAGGAGGGTAAGTCTCGCACAAAAACGCGATACTTGCCCAAGAAAGCGGGACGTCCGTTTGACGGACGTCCCGAAAACACTAAATCATTGGAGACAAAAGGAACTCCAAAAGCCTGAACTACTCGCTGACAGCCGAGAGATCCTGAGCCTGAATCTCAGCAACGGGAGCCACTGCGGCAACAGCTTCAGGTGCGGCGGGCACTGGATGTCCGCCCGAACCGGTCACAATCGCGTCCACCAGCTTCTGCAAAACAACGCGGATGGCGCGGATGGCATCGTCGTTTCCTGCGATCGGGTAGGTCACCAGATCAGGATCAGCGTTCGTGTCCACGATCGCAACCGTCGGGATCTTGAGACGCTTGGCTTCCTGGATGGCGATGCCTTCGCGCACTGTGTCGATGACAATCATCGCGTCGGGAAGCTTCTCCATCGTACGAATCCCTTCCAAGTTACGCTTGAGCTTTTCGCCTTCGCGACGCAGGGCGGAAATTTCCTGATTCCCCATCTTGGAGTACTCAGGCTGCTTCTCGAGTTGCTCGATGTAAATCATCCGGGCGACGCTCTTCCGCACCGTGGCGCGGTTGGTGAGGGTTCCGCCGAGCCAGCGCTGATTCACGTAGTACTGTCCGCAAGCCTGGGCGGCCTCGATCACCGCTTCCTGTGCCTGCTTCTTACAGCCGACAAAGAGGATCTTGCCCCCTCTGGCCGCTATCGAACTCAGAAATTTGGTTGCGGCGTCCAACTGATGAACAGTGGTGCCGAGATTGATGATGTGAAGCGCGTTGCGCTTTTCAAAGATGAAGGGCTTCATCTTTGGGTTCCAGCGCTTGCTCTGGTGTCCGAAGTGGACACCGGCTTCGAGCAATTCCGTCATGAGTTCTGTGGACATAGCAATGTGCAGCTTTAGAAAAAGGGGTGGAAACTTGCTGGATTGACACCCCATCTGGCAAGCACTGCTTTTAGTTTTTCCACATTTTCTTCATTTGACTGCGAAAAAGGGGCCGCCGGAGATTCTCCGACCGCCCCTCTTTAAAAACGTCCCTTCCGACAGGACCGCAGCGCCAGGCTACTTCTTTTGCGCCCCGGACGCCTCTTTGGCCCCGATGGTGACCTTCTTTGCCTCCCAGTCAGTCTCGTGCTTGATCGCACTTCCCTGAACTTTTACGCCCACGGTCATCGCGCTCAACGTCACGGGCTTGCCGTCCATCAGGATTTCAGTTTTGTCCGTGACCTTGAACACCCTTTCCTTCGCCTTCCCATTCAGTGCGAAGGTGTGTCCCGTCACATCCACTGAGCTGACAGTCCCCACAAAAGGAAGCGCCCTGGCCATGTCGCCAGACTTTTCAGCCGCCTTATCCTTCTCGGCTCCCTTCGGGTCGGCGGCATGCAACTGGCCCGCCCCCTGCATCAAAACCACCAACAGTCCGAGTCCGTACAATCCGATTCGCGTCATAATTTTTTCCTCCAAGTGCGCGGGCACACCCAAGTGTCGGCTCAAATTGCGCCCGCTATTTTCGAGAGGCACCCCTTCCCCGAGGCCCCTCACCCAGGAGCGCCGGAGAAAAAACATCCTCTCCTCCTCCCCATCGCTCCCTGACTTCGCGTTGGTTGCCCCTAGGCCCCCGAATGGCGGCTGGCAAGAAGCGCGCAAACGGCCTCGCCGCATTCGGCGCCCACTGCCTCGGAGGAACGTCCCGCGTCAATAAGCCGGATAAAGGGACGCCGCAGCGCCAGAAAAATGCCCCGCACCGCCTGCAGTTCCTCCAGCTTTTCAAACTCATCCGCCGCCACACCGCGCCGCCTGACCCGCTCAAGCGAAATCAACGGATCGCAATCCAAAAGCAGGACCAAATCCGGGATGGGAGCGAAAGACTCGTTAAGCGCAAGAACAGCCTCTGGATCTGCCCCGCGGGCCCCCTGATAGGCCGCGGTCGAAAGGTAGTAACGGTCGAGCAGGACGAGAGCTCCCCGGTCGAGGGCAGGCCGCAGAAGCTCCTCCACATGCTGGCGCCGGTCGCGAATGAAGAGCTCCAACTCCTCCTCGGGCGACAACCTGCCAAGTGTGGCAGACTCCCGCAAACGCCGTCCCCACGGACCGTCCGTCGGCTCCCGGCTGGAAACCAGTTCCATGGCACTTCCCTTGCTGGCTGCCCGGATCGCCCTAAGCGCAGAACTCTTCCCCACCCCGTCGATACCCTCGAGCACCACCAGCAGCCCGCGTTCCGTTGCAGTTTGTGTCTTTTCCATTGAGAGCGGCTAAATTAACCCGATTCCCCCCACGCGACACCGCTTTTCAGCGCGCTGCGGGGTCCCTTGTGCGGGGCAGATGCTAAGGCGGTCCTAGCGCTCTCCTGCAACCTGAAACCCCTCTTGCTCCAAAAGTGCGCGCAACCGAGCCGCTTGGTCCCCCTGAATTTCGAGTGCCCTGTCGCGAAAGGTCCCTCCGCACCCAAGCTGCGCCCTCAACCGCCGCCCCAGCGCCTCGATGGCGCTATCCGCATGCTGCGCGCCAAATCCATCCACCAAAAACACCGTCTTGCCCCCTCGATGGGCGCTGAGCCGGCGCAAGACCACCCGACCCGGCTTCGCCTTGCTCGTTCCGGTGGCACCTTCCGGTGAGGCTCCCCCATCCTGCTGAGGCCCCTCTGGAAGCCCCTCGATGTGCAACTGGGCAAAGGCACTGTTGAACCCCGCCTGGGGGCCATTGAGCGGGATACGTTTTTTGGGTGTGGCCATGGTCGGTGAAGAAACAAAGTGAAATGGAGCGTCGCTGCTTCGCGTGCGGGCCGAGTCCTCGTCAGACGCCCTTCTTATCGAGGGCCCACAAAACTGTGATCCAGAAATATTTCCGTATTCCGACACAGATATAACAGGTGAGAAGAAACCATGGTGAACATCTGTGTGGTCTCCCTTATCTGTGGACATCTGCCCGTTCCATGCGGAGTCAGCGAAAAAGTTATCCCCTGGAAATAGCGAAGAAACACAAAAACTAAGCCTAAAATGAGCAATCCCTGCGTTCCTCTTTGCGTCCGCGCCTTTTTTGCCTTTTTAGTGTGCTGCCACCCTGATGAAAGTATCTGACCTAAGAGGCATCCTCCAGTACGTACCGCGTTTCCGCGAAAAGATTTTTGTGGTCGCCCTGGATGGCGAAGTGGCGGCCTCCCCAAATCTGGGGAACCTGTTGCTGGACCTGGCTGTTTTGCGCTCCCTGAGCATCCGGGTGATTTTGGTGCACGGGTGCGGCGCCCAGCTGGTGAATCTCGCCCAGGAGAGGGGCGTGCCCATCTCCAGCTGTGACGGAACTGGGATCACGGACGAAACCACGCTCAAGTTGGGAATCGAAGCCAGCCACGCGGTGCTCCAGGAGCTTATGCAGGGCCTCGCCTCGGTGGACCTCAAGGCTGCCTACGCCAACGTGATCGTCGCCCATCCGGCCGGAATCCTCAACGGCGTCGACACCCTCCACACCGGCAGGGTCGAGCGTGTCGAAACCGCCATGCTCCAGTTTTTCCTAGCCGAGGGGATCACCCCCGTGATTCCTCCGATCGGCTTTGACGGCGAAGGCCACACTTTCCGAGTGAACTCCGATTCGGTGGCGCTCGAGGTGGCCGAGGCCATGCGCGCGCTCAAGGTCATCTACCTTTCCCAACGGGGCACCCTGCGTCTGGGCGAGAGTATCGTGCGGCAGCTCTCGGTGAGCGAAACAGAAGAGACGCTCCGCAAGCGGCGCAACTCGCTAGACCCCTCCATGGTCTCGAAGCTCGAGCACGCAGCGCGGGCCTGCCGTGGGGGCGTGCCCCGGGT
>CANJYI010000039.1 GCA_947478975.1 Chthoniobacteraceae bacterium | reverse complement strand
TCTCCGGCCCCGCCGGGGCCGTCGCTCTCGTTGGAAGGGACCGGGGGCGCTCGCAAAGCCTCGCTGCCACCCGGCTAGCTCTCTTCGCCCCCTCCGGGAGCGAGAGCGCCCCTCTCGCTATGTGAACCCCTGGCTGCTTTGGGTTCCGAGCCGCAGATCTCCTAGATCGCCCGCAGACAGCGGAGTGGAAACTATAAAAACATCTGCGGAAATCTGAGCCATCTGTGGCTGACTGCCCGCTCTCTCCGGAGCGAGTAGAAAAGTACCCACCGAAAACACCGAGGAGCCTTCTGTTATCTTTATGGCCGGTATGCTGCGGGAATCCCGTGCACCAAGCGTCTGCAAGAGCCGAGATGAAACTGGCCGGATCCGGCGGACTTGAAGGCGGGGGTTTTTTCAGGTTTGGGGGCGGCTTTTCCTCACCCCTTCGATCCGGATCTCGTTCTTTTGTCCGAAAAAAGAAAAAGGTTCAGCGCCAAGCAGCACCACTTGCGCCCGTTTTTCCACCCCACTTTCAACCGCTCATCTACATCCGCGTTCAGGCCGGTCCTCGCAAGTGTCGCGCATTCCTCAAATAACCTGCGCGTACTTACGCCAAATCTGACGCCCCGTATGGGGGCTGTCTTTACCCCAACGTGAAAAAGTCTGTCGCGGCCGAGCGGAGTGCACGTTTCCGGGCAGCACAGGTCAGTCGCAGTGGACGGTTAGCCGCCGCTGAACCTCCCTGCCAAAATCCGGCGCACAGGGCCCAGCGCCCGCTGGAAAGTCTGCCGTAATTCTTCCACATCGGGGATTCTTACTGCAGCAAACGCTGGTTCCATGGCCTCCGGTGTAAGGTCCTCGGATTCGACCAGGAATTGAATGTCCTCCATGTCTTGAGCATCCTCTCCACGCATCATTTTGGTGAGGATCAAGTCGACGGTGTCCGGCCTGAACAACCTTAGCCAGCGCGTGGTGGGCCGTAAAACTGGTTTGATGTGCTTCGCCCAATCGGGGCGGAGGAACACTTGGTCCTCTTGAAAAATGTGGGTTAGATACAGGCCGCTGCTTTCCAGAGTTTGGTTCAACTGCTGCTGCGCGGACCAGAATTGATCATCCCCCTCGATGCTGGCGGCGTCTGAAAACCGCAGGATGACATCTAGGTCCAACGACCTGCCGACGGCATCCGAAACGTGTTCAAACCCGAGGGCCAGCGCTGCCCGGCCGTAAACGACAAGACTCACCTCGTGATCCAAAAGGCCATCCAACGTCGTCGCAATAATTTCGGCGTTCGTCATGCGGTGCCTCCCCGGGGACGCTGCCACTGAGTGGTGATCTTTTTTCCGACGCCCCGCTCGTAGCCGCTCATCGCTACAAAACGGGTCGGATGCGGCAGCACGCCTTCCTTGGGGGCCTGACACGCGGGAAGCCGCTGCAGTAGTTCGGTCCAGTAGGGGTTGTGAGGCTCAAAGCTGCGCCCGCATTCTGCAATGAAATGGACCACAGCCTCACACCGTTCCCAGATCGCCAGCTTTGCGATGACCGCAGGATCGTTGCCGCCGGCGCCAAGCATCGCGGCTCCACAGCGAATGCTGTGAGGGCTGTAGTTTCCGGCGCCGTTCAACAAAGCGAGCGCAAGTTCCTCGTTGGTCAAAATGGTTTGCGACACCAACTCCCCCTCCGGTTCATCGCCTTGCCAGTAGTGGCGACAGCCCCTCTGAACCGCCAGCGTCCAGAGGTCTTTAGGCAGTGACAGTCCCAACCTTCGCGCCTTCCGCAGGAGGGGCGAGAAGTGGACGGTAGTGCCCAGTTTTTTTGCCAGAGTTTCAGTGTTCAAGCCGCGTTAATCTAGTGTGGGAGGTGTGGCTTTGCAACGCTTCGGCGGCTCCGTACTACGGGCTGGCCGGGATGGCGCCGGCGTGGGAGCAGACCGCCGAAGCCGTTTCGCAGGCGTGCCGGAGGATGGCTGCGTACGGCTCGCTGCGGAGGAGCCCGAGGACGAAGGCCGCAGTGAAAGAGTCGCCCGCCCCAACCGTGTCGACGACCGCCGTTGGGATGCCGGGCTGTTCGGTCGTACCCGCCTCGCTGACCAGCAGCGCGCCGTCCGCGCCGCGGGTCAGGACGATGCAGTCGAGGGAAAGGCGCGAGCGCAGCGCGCAGAGGGTGGCCGCGGGGCCAAGTCCGGGCTCCACCCCGCAGGCGGCCGCCACCTCCGGGAGCTCCTCGTCGCTGAACTTGAGCACGCTGGCCAGCGCTATCGATTCGCGCAGAAGGTCCCCGTCGTAAAAGGGCGGGCGCAAGTTGATGTCGAGCACGCGGAGGATCCCACGGGACTTCGCCTCGAGCAGTGCGCGGCGGATGGTTGCGCGGGAATCGCTGCTGCGCTGGCCGAGCGTGCCGAAATAAACGGCATCCACCCCGGCGAGGGAGTGTCCGAGCGCCTCGCTCCAATGAATGCGGTCCCAGGCTGCGTCCGCGTGGATTTCAAAGGTGGGCTTTCCCTCGGCATCAACCGACACCCCCACTGCTCCGGTTGGCGCGTTTGGAACGGATCGGATCAGCGACGTGTCGATGCTGAACCCACCGAGGATACCAAGGGCCTCCGTCCCTCGCGCGTCGCACCCGACGGCGCTGAGCATCGTGACGCGTGCGCCGAGGAGGGCTGCGTGGCAGGCGAAATTAGCCGGCGCGCCGCCAAAGCGTGCGCCGTCCGGAAATAGGTCCCAGAGGACCTCGCCGCAGGAAAGGATGTGTGGTGCGTACATATTCAGCGGGCTTGGCGGGCCTTGTCCACAAGCACGGCGCCGAGGATCACCAGCCCGAGGACAACCTTCTGGGTGTAGCTTTCGACGTTGGTGAGGTTCATTCCGTTTTGGATCACAGCAATGGTGAACGCGCCGGCCAGAGTGCCGAAAATCCGGCCCTCGCCGCCGGTAAGGCTGGTGCCGCCGACCACCACGGCGGCGATGACGTAGAGTTCGTACATGCCCCCGTAGGTGGGCGAACCGCTCTTGAGTTGGGACGCCATCACCACGCCGCCGAGGCCCGCGAGTGCGGCGCTCGCGGTGTAGGCAAACAGCAGGACGCGTTTCACCGGTACGCCCGAAAGGCGGGCGGCTTCGCTGTTGCCGCCGACCGCGTACAGGTGGCGGCCGAGCTTCATTCGGCTCATGAGAATGTGGGCAAGACCATAGAGCACTGCCATGAGCAGGACGGCGTTGGGGATGCTCCAAAGATCCGCGCCCCGGCCCAGCCAGACAAACGAGTCCGGAATCTGGTAGATGGACTGTCCCTTTGCGAGGATGTAGGCGAGGCCGCTGCCCACGAGCATCATGGCCAGTGTCACGATAAACGGTGGGATGGCGAAGCGGGTGATCATCGCGCCCGAAAAGCAGCCGACCGCCCCGCAGAGCAGGATGGCGGCAATACAGCACAGGAACATGCCTGCCGGCGAGGCCAAGGTGCCCCCGGCGAAGTCACGGATGAACCGCGCGGTGAGGACCGCGGAAAGGGCGATCAGGCTGCCGACGGAAAGGTCGATCCCGCCGGTGATGATGACCATCGACATGCCGATGGCCACGATGGCGATCACCGCGATCTGGTTTGCGATGTTGAGCAGGTTTTCCGATTTGAGAAAGTTGGGCCAGCGGTAGCTGCGCGGCGTCACGAGACGCGGCTCTCCTAGATTTGGGAAGTCCTTCTTCAGGTCGGAGAAGACGAGCCACTCCCCGGTGGCCCGGGTGCACGCGATCGCGTCGAGGCGTTCGCCCGTGGCGTTTAGGCGCTCGAGGGCCTCGCGGGCGTCCTTGGGTTCGCCGCGCACGAGCGCGGCGGGCGCGGCCAGCAGGCGTTGGAGCGCGGCCCCGTAGGCAGTGTCGTCGGGTTGGTCACGCACTGCGATGAGGACGCGGGGGTTCCGGCCGAATTGCTGGCGAAGCGCCTCCGCGACCTGCTTGGCCGCGGCATCGCCTGTGGGCGTCTGGTCGCTGAAGGTCAGCGCGCTGAAAAGCGCGCACAGCAGGGCAAGCACAAGGACCATGCCGTAGTCGGCGAGGAGTCGGGCGGGTTTCATAAAGAATGCTGCTGCGTGCGTGGGAAGTGGACGGACTCAGTCGATGGCAAGCCGCATCACCTGTTCCTGGGTGGCGGTGCGCGGTTCGGAGATCTCACCAGCGACGCGGCCCTCGTGCAGGACGAGGATCCGGTCGGCCATTCCCAGTGCCTCCGGGAGTTCGGAGCTTATCATGATGATGGACTTACCCGCGGCGACGAGTGCGTTCATGAGGAGGTAAATTTCAAACTTGGCGCCGACGTCAACCCCGCGCGTGGGCTCGTCAAACACGAGAATCTCGCAGTTGCGCGCAAGCCACTTGGCGAGGACGACCTTCTGCTGGTTGCCGCCCGAAAGGTTGCCGGCGCGCTGTTCCTGTCCCGGGATCTTGATTTGAAGCTGTTCGACGTAGCGGGCAAACTCCTCGCTCTCTTGGCGCCGCTTTACGAAGCCCTTGTTTGAAAGCCGTTCCAGGTTGGGCAGTGCGAAGTTCTCGCGCACTGAATGGGCCAGCACCAGACCCTGCGTCTTCCGGTCTTCCGTAAGGAGGCCGATTCCGGCGGCGATGGCATCGGCAGGAGAGCGGATGTCGAGGAGCCTGCCGTCGAGCCGGATCTCGCCCGCCTCCCGGGGGTCCGCGCCAAACAGGAGTCGGACGGTTTCGGTGCGCCCCGCGCCAACCAGTCCCGTGAGACCCAGTATTTCACCGCGGCGCACGCTGAAGGAGACGTCGCGCACGGCACGGCCGCGGCGCAGGCCGCTGACCTCGAGACGCGTTTCTCCGGGGACGGTGGAGCGCCGGGGAAACTCCTCGGTCAGTTCGCGGCCGACCATCAGCTCTATCATTTGGGTGCGCGTGATCTCGGAGGTGGCCCTTCCTCCGGCGTTGCGTCCGTCGCGCAGCACGCTCACGCGGTCGGTAATCTCGAAGACCTCGTCCAGACGGTGGCTGATGTAGACGATGCTGATTCCATGGGCGCTGAGGTCCCGGATCATTTCAAAGAGGCGCCCGACCTCGTGGGCGGTGAGTGCGGCGCTGGGCTCGTCCATGACGAGGATGCGGGCGTCGAAGGCCAGGGCTTTGGCGATTTCCACCAACTGCTGCTGGGCCGTGGTGAGTCGCCGGCACGGAATCTCCAGGTCCACCTCCGCGCCCAGACGCCGGAAAAGTGCGGTGGCGCGTTCGTGTTCGCTGCGCCGGTCGACAAGGCCGGCGCGGGTGGTCTCCCGGCCGAGAAAAATGTTCTCCACGGCGGTCAGGCCGGGGACGAGGTTGAACTCCTGATAGATGACGGCGATGCCTGCCGCGCGCGAATCCTGCGGCGAGGTGAAGCACACCTCTGCGCCGTCGAGGAGAATGACCCCCTCGTCGGCGCGGTGGGCGCCTCCGAGGATGCGCATGAGCGTGCTCTTACCCGCGCCGTTTTCGCCCAGCAGCGCGAGCACCTCGCCGGCGTGCAATTCCAGGTCGACGCCGCGCAGCGCCTTGACGCCGGGGAAGGACTTTGCGATCCCCCGCATCTCCAAAAGGGGGGGCGTGCGGGTCATAGGCCCATGGCGGACTCGAGCGCGGCGCGCATGACGGTGGCGTCCGGTGCGATGCCGGTCCAGTATTGGACGCCGAGAATGCCCTGGTTGACGAGCATGCCGAGACCGTCGAGCGGGCGGCAACCGCGTTCGGCGGCGGCGGCGAGAAGCCGGGTGCGGACGGGATTGAAAACGACGTCGGCCACGACCATGCCGGTGCGCAGGGATTGGAGGTCGATGGGGAGGCGGGCCTCTGGGGCGTAGAGCCCTATGGAAGTGGCGTTGATGACAATGTCCGTACCGGCGGGGACCGCGTGATCGCCGCTCCAGATGGTGTGTGAGGCTTCGATCTTGAGCCGCTCCCGCAGGAGGTTTGCCAACTCCGCACCGCGCGCCTCGGAACGGTTCACAACATTTAGGCTGCGGACGCCTGCGAGGGCTAGCTCCACGGCGATGGCTCGGGCGGCGCCGCCCGCCCCGAAGAGGACGACTGATTTTCCTCGGGGATCCTCGATGGCCTCAAGCGAGCGGAGGAAGCCCTTGCCGTCGGTGTTTTCGCCGATGAACGCGTCGCCGCGGCGCACCACGCAGTTGACCGCACCCATGGCCGCGGCGGACTCGCCAAGGCCATCAAGGTGGGAGATGACGGTGACCTTGTGCGGGAGGCTGCAGTTGAAGCCGCGGAAGCCCATCGCTTTGGCGCCGCGCACGGCGGCGCCGAGCTCCTCGGGCGGGACCTCCATGTTCAGGTAGCGCCAGTGGAGCCCGTGGTGTGCGAAGGCGGCCTCGATCATCGCCACGGTGGGATTACCGGCGGCGCCCTCGGACATGGAGCCTACGAGGGAGTGGAGAAAGTTTGCGTCGCTCATGGGTTGGCTACTTGAGGGAGGGGTCCTTGTCGGCGTCGGATTTGCGGTACAAGCTTGTGGGGATGAGTATCTGCGGTGGGATTGCTTCGCCCTTGGAATGGCGGAGGATCGCGTCGACGATCTGCACGCCCATCTTGTCAGGAAACTGGATGGGGTCGGCATAGATTTTGCCTTCCTTGATTGCCTGCTTGCCTTCGGGTTGCCCGTCAAAACCGATGATGACGATCTGCTGGGTCTTGCCTGCCTTCTCCAGTGCCGCGCGCGCCCCAAGCGCTGCGGGGTCGTTGATGGCAAAGATGCCGCGGAGGTCTGCGTGGGACTGCAGGACGTCCTCGGCTGCCTTGAATCCCGCGTCCTTGGCCCCGCCGCTTTCGAGCTCTGCAACGACCTCGATCCGGGGCTTGCCGGCGGCGTTGTGGGCGTTGATCACCTCGGTGAAACCGCGGACGCGCAGTTGGCAGGACTCGACTTGCTTAAAGTGGAGCACCGCCACCTTGCCGCCCGCCTCACCAAGCGCCTCGATCATCGCGGCCGCGGCCTCCTTGCCGCCGCCGAGGTTGTCGGTGGCGACTTGCGTGACGATTTTCACCCCGGGTTCGTTGCAGGGCACATCCACGGTGAACACGGGGATTCCCGCGGCGTTGGCCTCTTGGATGATGGGCACGATGGATTTGGAGTCGCAGGGGCTCAGCACGATGGCGCTCACCTTCTTGACGATGAAGTCCTTGATCTGATTGCCCTGCTTGGCGACGTCCTTGTCGCCGCTGACGAGCACTGTGCTGTACTGGTGCTTCTGCCCTTCGGCGGCAATGGAGTCGCCTATGGTTTTGAAGAACGGGTTGTCGAGGGTGAGCAGCGAGACGCCGATCGTCCCCTTGCCCGCATCGCCGCCGCCGCCGGCTTGTGGGGAGGCGGGTTGTGCGGGCTTGTCGCAGGCGGTCAGCAGGGCTGCTGCTCCAAGGCAGAGCAGATTCCGGAGGAGGTGTTTTTTCACGGGAAGTGGGCGGGTTTGAGGGGAGAGGAGATTAGAGTTTGCCGGTCTTGAGAAACTCGTGGCGCACGGGGGTGGTCACTCGCTTGCCGGTGGTGGAGAGGAAGGTGACGGCACCGGGGCTGAACTCAAGGCTCTGAACGTTTTCAAAACCCTGCGGGATGCGGACCACGCCCTGGATGTAATTGACCACGGTGGGACTGGCGGCCGTCAGTTCAAGCGAGGTGGGGACGCCTTCCCGTGTCAGGACGTTGTCGCGGGTGGAGGGAACCAGTCCATCGGCGAAATGGGCGGTGACGTCCTCGAGGCCAAGGCAGTTGTTACGGCCGTTCCAAGGATGCCCGTGGCGGCCCCGGTTCTCCATCCAAAAGACGGTGCTGCGCAGCACGGCCTGGTCCTTCAGCGAGAACCAGACGTAGCCGGCGTCGGCGTAGGTCGCGGCGGTCCAGGCGGGGCCGCCCGACTTTTCCCAGGGCTGGCTGTTGATCTGGATGAGGTCGGCAAACCCCTGGCGGGCAGGCATGCGGGTGAGGTCTGCGTCGGGTGCGTCCTTCCAGGCGGAGGGAACCTTGGAAAGGTCGCTCCACTTTGCACCCGGAAGGAGGGCCTGGTATTCGCGTTGGCGCGGGTCGCTGAAAACGCCGGGACAGGTCATGCCGAAGCTGAAGGGGCTCGTGGCGATGCGCACTGCGCCCTCCTTTTCGGGCATGGCGAGGGTGGCGTGGTGGCCAAGCGGAGTGCGTCCCGCAAAGCCCTCGACGGTGTGGCTGGAGTAAAGGACGTTGTGTCCGGAGACAAGTGACAGCTCCTTGGTGACGCGCCCCTTGCGTGCCGTCGGGGTGAAGGAAAGCGAGAGTGTGGTGACGTCGCCGGCGGACTTGGTGCCGACGTAAGTCCAGGGACTGCCGACGACCTCGCCGTGCGGCGGGTGCTTCTCGCCGTTCAGTGCTTCGTTGTTGCCGCCAAAGGGGAGGCAGAAAAAGTCGCCACGGAGGGGGACGAGCACCGGGGCCGGCATTGCAGAGGGCGGCTCCTCCTGCCACGGGGTGATGTGGTAGGGCTGGACGGGCTGGGAACTGTCGCGGAAAAAGGTGACAGGCGCCGTGTGGCCGCCGAGTTGGGTGACGGCCACCTCGACCTCCTTATTGGAAAGCACAAAGCAGGACTGTGCGTGGAAGGAGCGGAGAGCTGGCTTCATTTGGGAGGCGGCGGGTGCGCTGGACGGGGCCGCCTGAAGGAGGGGGGCGGAAAAGATCATCAGGGAGGCCGCTAGTTGCGGCATGCAACGGATGGGGAGTTGTTTGTGCATGGGGGATGTTGAGATTCTAGGCGAGCGGTGGATGCGGAGGGAAGTGAGTGCATGACAGTCCGGCAGAAACCTGTCAGGACAGGACTGTGACCTGTAAGCACAGTTCTTTCCTGTGAAACTCCCGCCTCTCCATCTCAAAATCCAACAGGAGCTGCTCTCCGAGATCCTCGCCGGAAAGCATGATCACGCCGCGCGGCTGCCAAGCGAGGCCCAGCTGGTGAAGCGTTTCGGGGTGTCGCGGCCGACGGTTGCCCGGGCGCTCCAGGAGTTGAAGCTCCAAGGGTTGCTGGAGCGGAGGGCGGGTTCTGGCACGTATTTGAGCAGGGAGCGTGGCGTGGCGCGCGGAGCCCGGGGGGTGCTGCAGCTGGGGCTCATTGTGCCGGGGCTCGGGCAGGTGGAGATTTTCGATGTCATCTGCGGGGAGCTGGCGAGTCTTGCCCGGGTGCACGAGTTCGGCATGCACTGGGGCGGAAGCACGGGGCCGATGGCCGGCACGGGCATGAGCATTGTGGAGGCCGAGGAGCTCTGTGAGCGCTACATCGGGAATGGGGTGTCGGGGGTTTTCTTCGCCCCGTTTGAGCACACCGGGGACAACGAGGCTGCCAACCGGCGCATCACGGAGCGCCTCAGCAATGCGGGGATTCCCGTGGTGCTGCTGGACCGCGACCTTTGCCCGTTTCCCAAGCGCAGCAACTTTGACATCGTGGGTATCGACAACTTTGCGGGGGGCTATCTGTTGGCGGAGCACCTTCTCAAGCTGGGACACAAGCGCCTGGCGTTTGTTGCGCGTCCCTTTTCCGCGGGCACGGTGGAGGCGCGCCAGAGCGGGGCGCGCGCAGCGATTTTGGCGCACCGGGGTGCGTTGGGGCAGGACTTTGTGCATGAGGGAGATCCGGGGGATGCAAAAATGGGGCGGAGCCTCAGTGCGGGACGGCCGTACGACGCGGTCATCTGCGCCAACGACCACACGGCCGCCCAGTTGCTCCAGACGCTGACGCGTCTCGGGGTACGCGTTCCCGGCGACCTGCGGTTGGTCGGGTTCGACGACGTGCGCTTCGCCACGCTGCTCACGGTCCCGCTGACCACCATACAGCAGCCCTGCCGGGACATTGCGCTCACGGCCTTCTATGCGATGCGGGAGCGGATGGCGGTCCCCTCGCTACCAGCGCGCAGCCTTCTGTTGACCCCGCGCCTCATGGTGCGCGAGAGTTGCGGGGCCTATTCACCCCCGACCAAGTAGGGAGGCTCCGCGGCTATTTTTAAAGACAACGCCCCACTCCTCGGCACCCCGCGAATCCCTGTTGCCTCTGCTTGGAGAGGGCGACCCGGGGTGACGGGGGGGACCCACTCGGCGGCTCAAGGAATAAAAACACCGTTCTCCATGTCGCGACGCACTTGTTCAAGCCTGTCCGGTGAGTCTACAGCGACTCGATAGCCGCTTAACGGAAACGCAAATAGACGTCCGGTTTGAACAAGACTCGGAAAAATATCCCGAGGCCAGTCGCAAGGGATAGCTGTAGGAACTCGCTGGAGCACCTCTGGCGAAAAAAGCATAATTCCAGAATTGACCCAAACCAAGCGTGGCGTTTCCCAGTAGGAGGAATCCGGGCGTTCCAAAAACTCGATGACCCGGTTGTCGGCATCCAGACCAACCGAGCTGTTTGATTTCTCCCTGCGATGCACCAGGATTGTGCAGAGCGCGTTTTTCTCGCGGTGAAAAGCCACCATTTCCGCAAAGTTCTGGTTCGTAATGATATCCCCGTAATGAACCAGAAACTCAGATTCATCGGCGAATTGGGATTCGACGTTTTTGACCCCTCCCGCTGTTCCCAGTAGCTCTGGTTCAAATGAGTAATGCAATCTGACTCCCAGTGAGGAGCCGTCTCCGAAAGCCGACTGCAGGATTTCGGGCGCGAAGTGGACGTTTATGACAATCTCGGAAAAGCCATTCCTCCCCAAGTTGCGAAGGATGTACTCAAGGAGAGGGCGGCCTGCAACCTCGAGGAGAGGCTTGGGAAGCTCGCGGGTGAGTTCCCCCAAGCGGGTCCCTAATCCCGCGCACAGAACCATGGCTTTCATGCCTGCTCCAAAATCCAGCGGCTTGCTGCAAGCAGGTTTTCGCAAACGTGATCCGCCGAAACGGACCGATCGATCGGCTCCGACGTCTCAATTGGGGGAGAAAGATGGCAACCGGTCTGCACCCATACCGTCCGGCACCCGGCAGCGCTTCCAGCCAGAATGTCCGTACTCCGGTCTCCCACCATAAAACTTTGTTTCAGGTCAACCTGATGTTCGAGGGCCGCCTCCAGAAGCAGCCCGGGGTGTGGTTTGCGGCAGCGACAGGCCATGCGATATTCGGGGAGTGTCGCGTTGGGATGGTGTGGGCAGGCATAAATCGCATCAATCGCCGGGGCCCCCGCGGTTTCAAAAAGACGGGTCATCTGTTTGTGGAGCTCGCATAAACCACTTTCCGAGAGGAGTCCCCGTGCAACCACGGCCTGGTTCGTCACCACAATTAGAAGATAGCCCGCCTGCTTCAGGCGCTGTAGGGCGAGGGGCATCCCTGAGATTGGTTCAAGCTGTGAAACCTGTGTCACAAAGCCATTGTCAGCGACAAGCACCCCATCACGATCCAGAAAAACTGCTTTTTTTCCCATGGTCGGCGGACGTCAAAACCCCGGTGCAAACGCTCTAAACGTTTTTGTACGGCACCCTCCACCGATTGCGCGGGGCTCCAGTCTCTTCGATGTCGCGCTTCCGTTCCTCCATCAGCTTTTCCATAAAGGCGATCGCCTTTTCCGGTGTGTGGGGAAGATCGAATAGAAAGTCAGCCAATGCTGGATGCTGGTAAGACCAGACAACCCGAGTGATGTCTATACCTCCACCATCCTGAACATACGTGGGATACATTTCGGCGAGGGTGATCCCTTCGAGAAGCTCCAGAGAGCCAAACAAGAGCATGCCCGGAGACTGATCCGGCCTTCGCATCAGGTTCGCAATCATGGAGAACCCGCTTGATGCCCCAAAAAAATAATCAGATCTCCTCAATGCCTCAAGCTTGAAATAGATGTTGGACTGGACTGTATCCAGGTTAATCCAACTCCCAGAGGCGTGATGTTTGGACGAATTTAGAGGAAGGTCACCACAGTGGATCACTCGCGCGTCAAACTTTTCGACTAGTATATCCGCCAGTTTTTCGAGAGACGCGAGGTACTCCGCGCCAGCGATCTGGTGGGTGCCATAAGGGTTCTTTCCCCTATTCTGGATGCCGACAAGCAAGCGGTTGTCTGGATTCAAGGAAGCGAAGAACTCCTCAAACTTCATCGAAAAAGCGGACCTAAATTGGGGCTGAAAGGGCATGCAACCGTGCAGAATTGAGTCCACTATGAAGGTGCATAGATCCATCTCAACAACACCAGTGGATAATGGTAGTCTCCTCTGATGTGCAGAGTGGGTGCTCACAAAGTGAGAGATCC
>CANJYI010000038.1 GCA_947478975.1 Chthoniobacteraceae bacterium | reverse complement strand
GTGGGATAAGCGTGGATTTGATCCTCGGATTTAGATTCTCGCGGATGAATGTTTCGTAGGAATCCACCTCCCCAATGAAGGAGACCAGATGCACCGAGTCACAGAACTCTGCAAGATGGTTCGCCGCGGCCAAGGCCCCGCCGGGGTAGCACTCCGTCCCCAGATGCCTCGCCGCCAAAATGGGTTCCTTACCCGCCTTGCCCATGGTTTCGCAGCGTTCGTAAATGTCGATGATGGTTTCCCCCAGCAGCAAAACCTTCAATCCCCGCACGTTCTGAATCAGCTCAACCAACTGCTGGGCGGAATGACGCGTTTTGAAGGAAGCCAGCTGCTCCCTCAGCTCTTTTGGCTGTGCGGTGAAATGTTTGTTCAGCAGGTTTGATGAGCTGAACGTCACGTCGTCTGTAAACAGCAGGCGGCCACCCGTTGCTTCAATGGCCTCCTGTTCGATTGAAATCCCTCCAGTCACATCTTGGGCAGCGTCCCGGTATTCGCTCCCTTTGACGAAAACATTGGGACGTAGATAACCGATAACCTCAACGGCCGTCCGCCACTCGTTTATGCAAACCAAGTCAACGCATTCCACCGCCTCGAGAGCCTCCGCCCTGAGTGTCTCGTGAAACTCCGGTCGCCCAGGGCCCTTGTTGACAAATCGGTCAGGTGTGACAGTGACTACCAGATAGTCGCCCGCTTTCCGTGCAGATTGTAGATGTTTAAGGTGGCCAATGTGCAGCAAGTCGAAAACGCCGTGGCAGTGTACCACGGCCTTGCCCAAGGCCTGCTGGGCGCGGATTTCGGCTTCAGCGCTGGGGAGGAGCCGGATTTTGCCTGCTGGTTGCATGAAAATCAGGCTGCGTTAGCTTAGGCCAAGGCTCTTGACCGTCTTTACGTTCACGTAGGCATCGTTGGTCATGCTGTCTGGAAACCGGCCTTCCTTAAATGCTTGGCACAGGTCCCTCACTGCATCCCCAATGGTCCTCTTCGGTTTCCATCCGAGAATGTTCGCAATTTTGCGGGAGGAAACATGGTAGGACCGGTTGTCGTTCGACGCCGTGGTTTCAATCTGGATGGGGGCCTTTTGAGGAAATTCCTCCTCCACCACCTCCTTCACAAATTGGGCGAGTTGGGAGACTGTATGGTTCTCATAACCAGCATTGAATGCCTCTCCGGTGATCAACGCCGGATCCGTCTGCAGAAGTTCAACATACAGATCGGTGATGTCTTCTATGTGAATGTTGGGGCGTTTCTGGGTTCCCCCGAAAACAGTGACAACTCCCCGGTTGACGGCGTGATTGGTGAGGATGTTCACCGTCAGGTCAAATCGCATCCTAGGAGAGTAGCCGCAAACGGTCGCAGGACGGATGATCGTTCCATGGAAATCTGGCGACAAGTGCTTGAGTAACAACGGTTCGCAGAGGCCTTTGTACTTATTGTAGTCGGTAAGCGGCACGAAGGGGTGTGTTTCGGTCACCTCCGGGGCTTCGCTAACCCCGTACACGGAGCTGGTGGACACGTAGAGATAACGCCCAACACCGGCCTGCTTTGCAGCTAGAACCATGGGTTCGAAGCACTCATAATTGATGGTCCGGCTCAGAGAAGGATCCAAATCAAAGCTCGGATCGTTCGATATGCACGCCATGTCGATCACCATATCGACCCCCTGAACGGCAGCGCTGTAGGTGGAAATGTCTCGGATGTCGGCCGGAATCACCTCCAAGTTCGGATGGTTCACCAGTGCGGTGCCGAACAACATCAAATCGTAAACCTTGACTCGGTATCCGGCGGCGAGCAGTTTTGGAACCAGTATACTGCCCTTGTATCCTGCCCCACCTGTAACTAAAACGGTCTTCATCGTCTGTTGAGTCTTAGGTAATCGGGATGCCGATTCAAGTTATTTTGAGGTCGCTTCGTTCCTTCCTGTTGCCCCAAAGGTAGTTCCCTTTCATTAGTAATGTTCCGCCAACATCTGGGTAGCTCGTCAGAAGTACACCTGGCAGTCGCTTATATTGTGCAAGACAGGTGGCGCCGTTCTTACCTGCTGCTGGCACACAACGACGGGCTGGGGGCGGGTGCCGTGACACCGCCTGTGGAATATGCCTGCTGGGTTAAAACGCGTTGTAGTGGACGCTCACAATCCGGTAGGCGTTCTGGGGGTCGCTTGCCGAGAAGTATACCAACTGCACGTTGGCTCCGCCCGACACCCACTTGTAACCGGTCACAGTCTGCGTGACGTTGTTGACCCCCACCTTTTCGGTGCGTCTGGCGATTTGTTGGCCGTCTCCGTAGCGGTCGGAAATGCGGCGGCGCATGTCGCTCATCAGGGCGTCGTAGCGTTCCTCCGTCCAGGATTCGGTCTGGTAAACGAGTTCGACTCCAGTCAACGCGCCCAGCTTGAAGTAAAAAACGGTTTTCTTGAGCCCGTCCTGAGGAAGGCCCGAAACCTCGATCGCCTCACGGCCGCCGCGTACCGGGCGGCGGCCGGTGACCTTGCCTCCCGCGCCGACGATCAAACTTTCAAGCCTGTCCGAAGGCTCGCCCCATTTCAGATTGAAGGGGGGTTTGATCTCTGCCGGAACGGGGGCCACTGCTGAACTCTGCGCGTGTCCGGTCGCTCCCCAGAAAAGAGCGGGACAGAGGGACACCAAAGCAAGTTGCGCGAGCCTGCAAAGCCGCATCATCGGTCTCCGATTCCTCCAGCCGCCCGTCCAACAGAGTGCTGGACGGGGGAGGGGCGTGTTCATGCTTTCTTAAAGGTGCTCGCGATGGCGAGATCCCGCAAGAGCCGGGGTTCCACTTCCACCGGAGATTGTGTCATGAGATCGACTCCCCTGTTGTTCTTTGGGAAGGCGATGACTTCACGGATGCTGTCTGCCCCGCACAGGAGCATGACCAAGCGGTCCAGGCCCAGTGCGATCCCGCCGTGCGGAGGGGCACCGAAGCTGAAGGCGCGCAGCAGGTGGCCAAACTTGTGCTGTTGCTCCTCGGCGCCGATGCCGAGCGCCTCAAAAAGGCGGGCTTGCAGATCCCGTTCGTGGATCCGGATCGACCCGCCGCCCAACTCGACGCCGTTGAGAACGACGTCGTAAGCCTCCGCCCGAATGTCCGCGTATTCGCCCTTTTCCAAAAGATGCACGTCCTCGGCCTTCGGCCGTGTGAAGGGGTGGTGGACGGCCGCCCAGCAGTTGTCTTCCGGACTGAACTGGAGGAGAGGAAAGTCCACCACCCAGAGGAAATTGAGTGCGGTGGAACCCTCGGTGAGCTTGAGCAGATCCCCCACGCGGAGGCGCACCCGGCCCAGCACGTCGCTGACGGCCTGCGGCTTGTCCGCGCCGAAGAAGAGCACGTCGCCTTCTTCAAAGCCCATTTTCGCCGCAAGCGCGGCTTTTTCTTCGTCGGAGAAGAATTTGACGATGGGAGACTCCCATTCGCCGTCCTTGAAGCGGACGTAGGCGAGGCCCTTGGCGCCCAGTTCCGTCTTGACCCACTCCTCCCATTTTTTGAGTTGTTCCTTGGACAGGAGCGTGGCCGCCCCCTTGGCGTTGAGCGCCCTGATGACTCCGCCCCCGTCGAGGACGGAGCGGAACACCTTAAACTGCGAGGCGGCAAAGATCTGGCCAAGGTCGATGATTTCCACCCCGAAGCGGAGGTCCGGCTTGTCCGAGCCGAAGCGGTCCATGGCCTCGGAGTAGGGCATGCGCGGGAATGGGGTGGGGATCTCCACTCCGAGGGATTCCCTGAAGATGCGTGAGAGGAGGCCCTCAATCAGCGTCTGGATCTCTGGGGCTGTGATGAAGGAAGCCTCCACGTCAATCTGGGTGAACTCGGGCTGGCGGTCGGCGCGCAGGTCTTCATCCCGGAAGCAACGTGCGATTTGGAAGTACTTTTCCAAACCGGCAACCTGGAGCAGCTGTTTGTACTGCTGGGGGGCCTGGGGAAGCGCGTAAAAGTGGCCGGGATTGAGCCGGGCGGGGACGAGGAAGTCCCGGGCCCCTTCAGGGGTGGGGTTGGAGAGGATTGGGGTCTCGATTTCGAGGAACCCCTGTTCGTCCAGAAAGTCGCGGGTGGTTTTGGTGACCCGGTGGCGCAGCTTCAGGTTGTTCTTCATCTCCGCCCGGCGCAGGTCCAGGTAGCGGAAGGTGAGGCGCAAGTCTTCGTTGGCGACCTTGGAGTCGAGCTGGAAGGGGGGAACCTCCGATTTGTTGAGCACCTTGAGCTCTGAGGCGATCACCTCGATCTGGCCGGTGGCAAGCTTGGCGTTTTCAGTGCCGGTCAACCGCGGGGAGACCACCCCGGTAATCTGGATGACGTCCTCCCCACGGAGGGCGTGGGAGGCTTCTGAAACCTGTGGATGTTCCTCGGGCCGAAAAACAACCTGGGTGAGGCCTTCGCGGTCGCGAAGATCAATGAAAATGACGCCGCCGTGATCCCGGCGGGAGTTTACCCACCCGGCGAGGGTGACGGTTTGACCTGAGTGATCCTTGCGCAGGCTGTTGCAGGAGGTGGTGCGATACATAGGGAAGGGTGGTGGAGCATACGAGGGCGCGCCTCCAATTCCAGCATGGACTCTCAGCGCAGGGTGAAGGATTGGGGTTCGAGGGGGGAAATGGAGAGCCAAAGCATCTCTCGTATGGCCGGAGCGGTCTTCTGCAAGGGGGCTGCGCCCTTCGGAAGACGTTTGGAAATTTCGAAAACCTACTAGGATTCTAAGAATCGGTGCCGCTTTGGATGTTGCTTATCGTTCTGGGGGGAACACTGGGGCCGTCGGCTGGACGTGAGTCCGTCGGCGGCCCCTTCTTTTTTCACCGGACACCTCCTCACTGCGCTTGCCCGTGCGAGGAATCAGGGAGAAGCTCTGCAACCAATGGCAGAGCCCCAAGCCACTCCCCCGGAAAACCCCGGGGGAAACCACGCGCACACTGACGAGGCCTCACCGCACGCCGGGCCCGCCGTTGGGGGGCCAGCGCTCCCCAAGGTGCGACCCAATCTGCAACCCAAGCTGCGGGAGCTGCCCCACAAGCCGGGAGTGTACGTCATGCGGGACCGCTTCAATCGCGTGATCTACGTGGGAAAAGCCAAGGACCTGAAGCGCAGGGTTTCGCAGTACTTCATGCCGTCCAAGCGGATGACCGCTGACCTCAAAACCCGCGCCCTTTTGGAGGCGATCTGGGATCTGGAGTGGCACACCGTGCACACCGAGCCGGAGGCGCTCCTCATGGAGGGAAAGCTCATCAAGGACTTCCGGCCCAGGTACAACATCTCTTTCCGGGACGACAAGCGCTTCCTTCTGGTGAAGGTGGATCCGCGCGAAGAGTGGCCAAGGTTCCGCCTGACCCGCATCCGCAATGACGACGGCAGCCAGTACTTTGGCCCCTTTGCGCATTCCGGCGCGCTGAGGCAGACGCTTGCTTTTCTGCGCAAAAAGTTCGGCGTGCTGACGTTCGGGACGGGCAGCCCCACGGAAAAGGAGCTCAAGAGTTCGGTCTATCAGGTGCCCCTTAAACTCTCCTCCCTGACGGGGGAGCAGTACCGGGAGCGGGTGGGGCAGGCGGCGGATTTTTTGGACGGCCGTTCCAAGGAACTGCTGGGGGAGCTGGAGGCCGAAATGTTCAAGGCGGCTGCGGCGCTGAATTTCGAGCGGGCGGCGGAACTGCGGAACATGTTGGATGATTTGCGCAAGACGACGGCTCCTGTGCGCCGTTTTACGCGGCTTTCGCTTCCGAGCGCGGTGCAGCCCGCCAACGACATGGCCGGCTTAAAGGAGGCGCTTTCGCTGCACCGGCTGCCTCTGCACATGGAGTGTTTTGATATCTCCAACATTTCCTCGACCCACATCGTCGCGTCGATGGTGTGCTTTCGCAACGGGGTGCCCGACCGCGCCAGCTACCGCAGGTACAGAATCACCACCACAGGCGGGCAGAACGATTTTGCCAGCATGGCGGAGGTGGTCCGCCGCCGCTATGCGCGGGTGCTCAATGAGGGGGCGGCCCGGGTGCGGGAGGCTTCCGCCCGGGCGGAGGCGGAGGTGGACTATTCCGAAACGCAGGAACCGCAGGAGGAGGCAGCTCTCCGCGGGCGCGTGCGGTTGCCCGATTTGATCGTGGTGGACGGGGGCAAGGGGCAGCTTTCCTCGGCCCGCAAGGAGTTGGCGAGGCTGGGTCTGCACGGGGTGCCCATCATCGGGCTGGCCAAGGAGTTTGAGGAAATCCACGTTCCCGACCAGGTGGAGCCGATCATTTTGTCACACGAAAACGGGGCGCTGCGCCTGCTTCAGCGACTGCGTGACGAGGCGCACCGTTTTGCCAACGGCTACCACCAACTCCTCTTGAAACGGCGAGTTTCCGAGAGCGTGCTGGACGACTGCCCTGGCGTGTCCAGCCCGCGCAAGCAGCAGTTGCTCTCCCACTTCGGCTCAGTCGCGCGCTTGCGCCGGGCCTCGGTGGACGAGATTGCAGCACTCGAAGGCATCAGCCCCAGGCTGGCCCGGCAGATTGCGGAGTTCCTAGCCCCCAACAAGTAGAGCGGCTGAAGGCGCGCTTTTGCCGTTGGCGGGATTGCTGCATCGCCTACCGGTAGCCGGTGGGGTGGGCGAGGTGCCACTTCCACGCGCTTTCAATGATTGGTTCGATCGACTGGAACTTGGGCGTCCAGCCGAGTTCCCTGTGGATCTTTTCCGAAGAGGCGATCAGGCGGGCGGGATCACCGGGACGGCGGGGTTCCTCGATGACGCGGATTGGACGCCCGGTCACCTTCTCGCAGGCTGCGATGACCTCGCGCACGCTGGTGCCGCCGCCGGTGCCGAGGTTGTACTTGGCGGAGGATCGGGCGGTGAGGGCGAGCATGTGGGCCTGGGCAAGGTCCAGGATGTGGATGTAATCCCGGATGCAAGTGCCGTCGGGGGTTGGGTAGTCGGTCCCGAAGACTGAGACGCTTTCCTTCTGGCCGAGGGCCACCTTGAGAATGTTGGGAATGAGGTGTGTCTCGATGCGGTGGTCTTCCCCGAAGCGTTGGCTGGCACCCGCGGCGTTGAAATAGCGGAGCGCCACGTGAGTGATTCCGTGGATCTCGTCAAACCAGCGCAGCATTTGTTCGAACATCAGCTTCGACTCCCCGTAGGGATTGATGGGTTTCTGCAGCAGGGACTCGTCGATGGGCACCCGGTCGGGTGTGCCAAAGGTGGCGCAGGTCGAGGAGAAGACGATTTTTTTTACACCGGTCTGCACCATGGCTTCCAGAAGGTGGAGGCCGCCGGTGACATTGTTGCGGAAGTATTTGACCGGGTTGGTCATGGACTCGCCTACGAGGGCGTTGGCGGCAAAGTGCATGACGGCCTCCGCCTTGGAGGCTGCGAGGGCGTTGGTGATGGTGGGGACGTCCATGAGGTCGCCCTCGGCAAAGGAAGCCCTCGGGTCGATCGCCTCGCGGTGGCCCTCGGTGAGGTTGTCGAAAACCGTGACGGCGTGGCCTGCGTTGAGCAGTTCCTCCACGCAAATGCTGCCAATATATCCCGCGCCGCCTGTGACAAAGATGTTCATAAACTGGAATCGTACAGCCCCATATTCCAACACCGGGTTTGAGTGGGCAATCGGGAAAGCATTGCCCCTTGGGAACAGGGAAGGGGGGAGTGCTCGAATTTACACAAAAGAGGCTCGCGGGATGTGGCGCTTCTTTGTACGAACTGTGTAAATCTAGGATATGACACTCCGCACCCTTACCCAAACTGTATTGCTGGCCGCCTTGGCGGTTTCCACCACTTCCTGCGCAGCCTTTAAGAAAAAGAAAAAAACCGGCGGTGTCGGCAGCGATGCTGATTTCGTGCAGGGCACCCCGATCGATGGCGGTGGCGCAGGCGGGGCGGCCGGGCTTGGAACGCCGTTGCCCGAGCGTTCGGAAGGCACTTCTTTCCTTTCCTCCAACATCGACCGCAAGCGTTTTTCGCCGGTTCACTTCGGATTCGACAGCTACGAGGTGTCCGCAGGGGAACGGTCCAAGGTGAGCGCAGTGGCAAGCGCGCTCAAGGGGTCCTCCGAGTCTGTGATCGTGGGCGGCTTCACCGACGAGCGCGGAACGGCGGAATACAACCGCGGCCTTGGCGAACGCCGTGCACAGGCTGTGCGGCAGGCGCTTATGGGGCAGGGGTTTCCAAACGCCCGTATCCAGACCGTGAGTTTCGGTTCCGAAATGCCTGTGGATTCCGGCTCCGGCGAGTCAGCCTGGGCAAGGAACCGCCGGGCAGAATTCGGCATCGCCAAGTAGCCAGCCGCCGCGTTGCCGCGAAGTTCGGCTTTCAAAACCGGCCCGGGCCTTTCCTCCCCGGCCGGTTTTTTTGTTTCTGGCACGGTCTTGGCTAAACATTGAAAGTGCAGGTTGCGTCTGGCTCGTTCCGTCCCACCCCGTTACGGAACGGGCCATGCCGCACTGTCGAATCGGCTTGTTCAGAGCATCCCGGGGCGTCGGGGGCACTCGCAGAGTTGTTTTTTTCGCTGACGCATCTTTATCCGCGAATACACTGGAGAGCGGGTTCCTCGGGGGGAGCACAGAGTGGCTTTCGGGAAGGACAGACGACTTTTTTGAGGGCGGGTGTTTGAGTTGTAGCGCGCCGTTCAGCAAAATCCTTTTCGCTCGCATCTCTGATGCGCCTTCCTGAGCGCGTAATTTTATGAAGTCCCCTCGTTCTCTTTTGTTTACCATACTCCGCTTTAGCGTGTTTTTCTGCGGGCTTGTCGGGGTGGGCGGGCCGCATTCGGGGTTTGCTTCCTGGTCGCACAGCGAACCGGGGCTGAGCGTCAACCTTTCGGATGGCCTTGGAGGCATGTCATCGGGAGGTTTCTTCGTCCTATCTCTGGAGTTGAAAAACACGACGCAGGCGGAAATTCCGTTGCGGTTGAAGGTCAACTTTGGAGGCCGTTTTCGGGCCGACGGCGGGAGTGTTTTGACGCAAATCCAGGTGCCTCCGGGAGAGGGTCGCCGGCAGGTGTTTTTCCCTGCTCCCTATGCCGACGGCTTCGGAAGTCGAACAGGAGTCGAGAGCGTGGGGCCAGGCGGCAAGGTTTTGAACCAAATCCGTGTTTACCGGGTTGGGGACGACGGCACTGCGCCCTTCGCGGTCGCCGGCCATGGGTATGACCAGCTTGCAAGTGACCTTGCGAAGGTTTTCGGCAGCGCTGGATCAAATATGAACTATGCGCCGTCCCCGCTGGCGCAGCGGTTCCTGGGGAAGGTGCCCCTGGATAAACGCTCTTCGGTGGGCTCTTTCCTTGATTTTGAAAGCCTTCCCAACGAACCAAGGGGCTTTGGCAGTCTCACCGGACTCTGGGTGAACCCGTCCGATTGGAATGCCGCGTCCGCCTCCCTGCGGTTGGCGGTGCGGGACTGGGTTCGGGCCGGAGGGCGGCTGTTTGTGATGGCGCGGGAGCGCACCAAGCTGGCGGACCTACCCGAGGAACTTGGTGCATTAGGGTTGGGGCGGGTGGCGTTGGATGAGCCCCTCGCCTCGGACCGTCTCAAAGGCTTTTCCTCAAAGGTGATCGCTCTCGATAGCACTCCGTTTCCGGGGCGCACGGAGGACTATTTGGATTGGACGTCCCGACTATTGCCTCCGTTTGAGCTGCGCATCCGGCTGCTTTTGGGGCTTTTGCTCGGATTCCTAATCTTGCTGCTTCCGGTGAACTTGCTCTGGCTTGCTCCGGTCAGCAAGCGGCACCGGCTTTTTGTAACCGTCCCCGCGATCTCATTGCTTGCGTGTCTTGGCCTCGTAGCATTTGTGCTTTTGACTGACGGCCGTGGCGGAATCGGGATTCGCAATGGGCTGGTATTGTTGGGGGGCGCAGGGGAGAGCGCAGTCCTCTATCAGGAGCAGCTTTCCCGGACCGGGATGGTTCCCTCTACGCGGTTCGTCCTGCCCGAGGACGCCTCCTTGGTGGTTTGCAAGATGGACCGGCACGATGCGTTCCGGAGTTTCCGCTCAGGGGTGGAAACAGCTGGGGACTGGTTTTCCGCCCGTTCCATTCAGGGGCATGCTTTACAGCGTTGGCTCCCGACGAGTGCGGGGGTGACTTTGCAAGCCGGCAGCGGGGATGCCCCTGTTTTGGTGGCCGAGGGGTTCGCTTCGACCGGGCCGGTTTTTTACGCAGACAAGAATGGCGACTACTGGACCGCCCCCAAACTCCCGGCCGGCATGCCCGTGGCCTTGGTGCGTGCCTCTGACGGTGCGTTTGAGGACTGGTTTGGGCGGTGTGTTTTCGAGCCCAGCTCCAATCTGCAGGCGCGCATGCGCGAGGCGCTGCAACGGCGGGACTGGTTTTTCGCCGTGGCCGAGGGGGCCCCGGATTTCTGGGTTTCCACCTTGCCGCAGTTGCGTTGGGTCCGGGACCAGATGGTCTATCTGGGCCCTGTCCGAAGGGAGGAAGCGCTATGAAGAACGCGGAGCCCATTTTGCAGGTGCGCGATTTGCACAAAAATTTTAACGGTGTGGCGGCGGTGGATGGCGTCTCCTTTGACGTTGCCTCCGGGAGCGTGGTGGGTTTCATAGGCGCCAACGGGGCCGGCAAGACCACGACGATGCGGATGATGGCGGGCGTGGACCTTCCCGATTCCGGCGAGGTCACCGTTTGCGGCTTTGACGCGGCTGCGGATGCCGTCCAGGTGAGGCGGTTGGTCGGGTGGATGCCCGACTCCTACGGGGCCTATGCGCACCTTTCGGTTTTGGAGTATCTGGATTTCTACGCCCGGCTTTGCGGCTTGCGGGGTCCCGAGCGCATGGCGCGAGTCCGTGAGGTTGTGGAGTTTTCAGGCCTGCAAGAGCTTGGGGCGCGTCCCGCTGCGGGACTTTCAAAGGGGATGGCGCAGCGGCTTTGTCTGGGGCGGGCTTTGCTGCCGCGGCCCAGGGTCCTGATCATGGACGAACCCGCCGCGGGGCTGGACCCGCAGGCGCGGATGGACTTTAAGCAGGCGGTGGCGGCACTCCAAAAACAGGGGGTCACGCTGTTCATCTCCTCGCACATCTTGTCCGAGTTGGAGGAGATGT
Source organism: Chthoniobacteraceae bacterium (assembly GCA_947478975.1). GTDB lineage: Bacteria > Verrucomicrobiota > Verrucomicrobiia > Chthoniobacterales > Chthoniobacteraceae > Chth-196. Next base: position 1,220 of record CANJYI010000038.1, on the reverse strand, counting down.
GTGATTCCCTTCTTTTCATCGATAAGGGGAGGATTGTGCACCAGGGGCTGCGTGGATCGCTCTGCGCGGAGGGGGAGGTGCCGCGGACGGTGGTGGTGGAAATACGCGTGGCGGGAATGGTGGAGGAACTTTTCCAGTGGCTTGAAGGGGCTGCCGCCTGGACTTTGACCGAGCGATTGGCCGGAGGCGCGAAGGCCGAGTTCGGTTTGAACTCCGAGCAGGCCTTGGCTGGAGAGCTGCGGCGGATGTTGGAAGGAGGGCTGCAGGTCAGCTCCTTTCATCCACAACAGCGCCGGTTGGAGGAGGTTTTTGTGGAGGTTCTCAAAGCGCGAGGGGCTGCTGCGCGCTAACCGGTGCTGTTTTGTTTTGCCGTATGAATGTTCAACCGAAGACCGAAAACGCTCCGATGTTTGAGTCCCTGCGGGATTTTCCCGACTGGTTGCCGCCGATGTTGGTGAAGGAATTTCGGCAGGGCCTGCGCGCGGGCTCTTTTGTGCTTTTGCTGGTGGCGCTGCATTTGGTGTTGGTGCTGGTGGAGGCCTTCGGGCTTGCCGCCAGCGTGCGTTCCGAGAGCACCCAGTTTGTCGGGGTGTTTTTCTGGGGAGTGGTGTACGCGGTGCTTTTGTTGGGGGCGCCGCTGCGCGGTCTGGCGGCTCTGCACGCGGAGCGTGAGGCGCGGACGCTTGAGTTGCTCGGGGCTGCCGGTGTTTCAGGCACGCGGCTGGCGTGGGGGAAGTGGATTTCGCTGATGACCCAGAGCTGCTTGATGGCGGTTTCGCTGCTTCCCTATTTTGTGCTGCGTTACTACACGGGCGGGGTGGATCTGGCCCTGGATGCACGACTGCTAGCCCTTGCTGTTATGGCGTCAGGTAGTTGCGTCGCGATGTCAATCGCGGCTTCAGGCCTGCCCAGCGCGCTGTTGCGAGCCGCAATGGGGGCGGTTTTTTGCGTGGGCTTTTTAATCTACTGGGGGGCGGCTTCCACACTCCTCGACGATCCCGGTGCGCTCGCAACGCTCAACCTGATGCAGCGCGGCTGGATCCTGCTCACGGGGATCGCCGTGCTGATTGTGGTGGTGCTTCTGCGTCTTGCTGGTGATGCCGTCGGGCCCGCGTCCGGGAATGGCGCGGTGCTTGCCAGGTTGCTTTTGCTGCCGGGCTGGCTGGTGGTGTTGATTCCGGCAATGCGCCGGTTTGAGCAGCCTGTTTTGACCGGCTACC
>CANJYI010000037.1 GCA_947478975.1 Chthoniobacteraceae bacterium | reverse complement strand
GCCGAGTTGCTGGGGTGTGGCGGTGAGCAGCAGCAGGGCTGGCGTGCAAGTGGCGAGACTTTCGACGAGCGAGTACTCGGGGCTGGGGGCGTCGGGCGCCCACTGCAGGTGGTGCGCCTCGTCGACGACGAGCAGGTCCCATCCGGCCTCCACGGCTTGCTGCTTGCGCGCAGGGTCGTTTGCAAGAAACGCGATGCTGCAAATGACCAGCTGGCTGTCCAGAAAGGGGTTGGCTGTGGGCTGGTTGCACTCGATGGCCGTGCAGCGATCCGCGTCAAACAGGCTGAAGAGCAGGTTGAAGCGGCGCCACATTTCCACGAACCACTGGTGGACGAGCGGTTCGGGAAGCAGCAGCAGCACCCGCCCGGCGCGGCCGGTCCGGTGGAGCCGGTGCAGGATGAGGCCGGCTTCGATGGTCTTTCCAAGGCCGACTTCATCCGCCAGCAAAACGCGCGGAATCCTCCGGCTGGTGACCTCGCTGGCGATGAAGATCTGATGTGGCAGAAGGTCCACCCGGCCGCCAATCAGGCCGCGCACCGGGTTTTGAAGGAGAGCGGCCCGTTGCCGCAGCGCTTCGGCACGGAGCTCGAAGGCGTAGAGTTCGTCGGTTTGCCCCGCCAGAAGCCGTTCTTCAGGCGAGCTGAAGCTGATGGTGTCGGAGAGATGTGCCTCGGGCACCTCCCGCCCCTCGGCAATATAGACCAGCAGCCCGACGCGTTCCTCGACCCTATCCACCACGAACGGTTCTCCGCTGTGGAGCTTCAAACGGTCGCCCTCCTTGAAACGGACGCGCCGCAAGGGGGCGCTGCGCACTGCGTATTGCCGCTGTTCCCCGGCTGCCGGAAAGAAAACCTCCACCCGTGCCGCATCCGACTTCATCACAATACCCAAGCCAAGTTCTGGTTCCGAGTTGCTGACAATCCGCTGTCCTGGGTGCATCCGTTCAAGTTCCATAGAGAAGGGCGGGAACCTACCCCCAAGTGGGGACCGCAGGAAGCCTGAGTCGCAGGAAAATAGCTCTTCGCCGAGACTCTGGGGCAGCGAGGGAGGCGGACTGGTAATGCCAACCGGTCAAAGCTTCGAATGCCAAACAGGGTGATTCCGCGAATTGGAAAGGAGGCGCTCCCCATCAGTTGTCCGTTGAGTATCTTCTCTTGCTCGCGGCTTCAGGTCATGTCTTCGGCATGACTGAAAGCGGCATCCCGCGCCACCAGTTGCGAAGCCCGGTTCGCATGCCAACACCAATGCGAGTCTTCATCCACCCGAAACCAAGCCGGGCGCCGGGCCAAGCCGCACAGTGCGGCCGCCAATGGTGGCTTCCTTCAAAACCTCGACGGCGGATGGGTTGCTTTCGGCAGAGTGAAGGGGCGGCGCGGCGGGCTGGAGCTAAATCAATAGGGACATGCTCGTATTCAGGCATCACTCCAGCACCGCAAACTCCGGCGAAAGCAGCAGCGCCTGGCAGAGCTCTTCCAATGCGGTGAGCGGCTTCGCGGGTTTGTTTGGATCGGAGAAATCCACACGGGCATCCCAGCGTTGGGGCATCCCGGGCATGCCAGGCATCGCGGTGCCGGGGACGGAGATACTCGGGGACCAGAGGTAGGCGCCGGCATCTTTGTCGCTCTGGCTGCTCACAATGAAGTCGAGTGTGTCGCCTTTCTTCACGGCTACTTTCGCGAGATCGGTGCAGACCGATTGCGCCTTGGCTTTCCATTCGCCGAGTTCGCCGGCGCGGCTGGAGATCACGCGTGCGATGACGCCTTCGGTCTTCGCGTCTGTGTGCGTGAGTTCGGCTGTGATTTGAACCTCGCCATCGATCGGCGCAACCCAGCGGCGGATGCTGCTCATCGCGGTACCCGGGCCGGAATCGCCCCCGAGTGCGTTCAGCATGACACCGCCGCTTTTGCCGTCGGCGGATTTCGTTGTGGCCCTAAAAGCCTTGCCATCAAATGCGGTGATGTTCGCGAAGGTCTTCACTTTTTTGGCCGCGCCGTCGAACTCTCCATAGCCATATTGCCAGTCCTTGGCCTCCGGTTGCACGAGGTCGTTCTGCGGATACGCGGCAAGGTAACCTTGAGCACGCGCAAACTCCTTCTCGGTCGGTTGGCGCTGAAAAATACGATGGTAGAGTGCGTTGATACGGCTCTTTTCGTCGGGCAATTCTTGCGTGAGTGTTGCGGCGAGCGTTTTTGCGCTTTCGGTCAGCAGGGGGCTGTTCATCAAAATGAGCGCGCGTGGCGTCAGCGCGGTGCGACTGCGTTTTGGCGCGCTGAAATTCGGATCGGGAAAGTCGAAGCTTCGATAGAGCGATGGCAGGTTCCTGCGATCCACGAAGCCGTAAACGGTGCGGCGCATGCTGGAGTCAATCTTCTCGGCCTTGCCGAAGAGCTCAATCTGCAGCCGGCCCGTGACGGAGAGCAGCGAGTCGCGGAACGGCTCCATATCCAGCGGCCGGATCGGAAAATCAGCATGCTGATAGGCGGCGGTGAGCATGATGTGCTTGTGCAGTTTCTTGAAGCTCCACCCTTCCTCCATGAACAACGCTGCGAGGTGATCAAGGAGCGGCTGATTCTTCGGCTTGTCGCCGCGGAAACCAAAGTCGCTCGGCGTGTCGACGATCGACTCGCCAAAATGCCAGCCCCACACCCGGTTCACAATCACGCGTGCTGTAAGCGGGTTCTCTTTGCTCGTGATGGCTTGCGCGAGCTGAAGTCGGCCGCTTTTGTCCTTCGGGAAAGACTCGGGCGCGAGGTGCCTAAACGCGGTGAGGAACTGGCGAGGCGCTGCGGAGCCCGGCGTCTGGGGATTGCCGCGCACAAAGACTTTGCCTTCGACCATTTTCTCCGCATCCACAAAGGTCATCGCCCGCGCCGTCGCCCCAGGGTGGTTCGCAAGTTCAGTCAGCGCTTTCGTGACGTTACGGCGAAACCCATCAGCGACATCGCGTGTGGAGTAGAGGTTGCTGCTGAGGAAATCCTTTCCCGTGAAAAAGAAGGGCGAGCCGTCTTCGATGAAGATCGCGCGGAGCGTTTGATCTTCCGCTTCGGGGAGCGCATTGGCGCGCTGCACGGTGTTGAGGCGCTCGACGGCGCGCGGTTCGAGATCTTTGCCCGGCAGACTGAGTTCTTCCTCCGTCGGAATGCACGCGACATTCAGCGGCGCGCGCCATTTCTCCGCCCACAACGTTTCGATCTGGTTGGTGTAAAGTCCGTTGTAGATGTCTGCGATTTCGCGCAGATTCTTGGGCGCCGCTTTGGAAAAGGCGCGTGCGACGGAGTCGAGTAGCGTCTTGTCCGCATTTTTGCTGTAAGCCTCGCACATCGCCGTGGCCTTCGCTGAAAAATCCACCTCGCTCAGTGCGGACAATTCCAGCCAAGGGGTAAAAACCTCGGCGTGCCCTTTTACCCACTTGTCCCAAACCTTGACCAGACGGCCGTGGACGCTGCTACTCAGGCGTCGTGGGTCGAGGATGTCGCTTTTCACCGTCTTGCCCTCATACATCGTCTTAAACTCCGAGTCTTTCGCCGCCTGCAAGTAGTCGCCGACGCGTGAACGCAAGGCGCTCATCGAGCGGTCCGCCTCGAACGCGATGGTTCGGATGTATTCTGCCCGTAAAATGCGATTCTTCTCGGTATACTCCCGCGTCTGCGGCGTCTCGGCCTGTGGGAGCACGGGCTGGATGTCAGGTTCCTTGCTGCTCTGCAACACGGCGAGGAGCCCGTAGTAGTCCTTCGTGGTGATGGGTTCCAGCTTGTGATCGTGGCAGCGCGCGCAGCCAATGGTGAGCCCCATCACGCCACGTCCGATCACATCGAGCATATCGTCCAGCGTGTCATAGTCGAGCCGCCGAGCCTGGCGCCGTCCGATGCCGAGAAAGCCCATGCCGGCAAGCGTGCTCGTATCATTCGCGGTGTCGAGCTGGTCGGCGGCCATTTGCTCGAGGAGGAAACGGTCGTAGGGCTTGTCGTCGTTGAAGGACTTGATGACGTAGTCACGATACGTGAATGCATTTGGGTACGTGTCATCACTGTTGATCACGCCCATGTTGTCTGCATAGCGAACGACATCGAGCCAGTGCCGGCCCCAGCGTTCGCCGTAGCGCGGATCGGCGAGTAGCCTGTCCACGAGCTGTTCAAAGGCCTGCTGCGAGGTGTCGGCGGCAAATGCATTCACTTCCGCAAAGGTCGGCGGCACACCGACGAGGTCGAAATACGCGCGCCGGATGAGCGTGCGCCTGTCTGCAGGCTGCGTCGACTTCGTCCCGATGATTGCATCGAGCGAGGCCGGCTTCGGATCAACGACAGGCAGGAAGGACCAGTGCTTCTTTGAGTCTTCGAGATGCTGCTCGATCTTTGTCAGCGTGCGCGGGCCGGAGCGAGGGTCGGGGGCGCCGGCCTTGATCCAGGCCTCGAGATCCGCGATCTGTTCCTCGCTGAGCTGCTCCTTCGGAGGCATCTGCAAATCTTTTTTGGTCCACTTTACCGCCGCGATCAGCAGCGATTTTGCAGGATCGCCCGCTTCCAGCGCCGGCCCTGTGTCGCCGCCCTTGAGCACCGCTTCCTTGGTGTCCAGAAGGAGCCCGCCCTTCTGCTTCTTTTCGGCGCTGTGGCACTCGTAGCAGCGCTCGACGAGAATCGGGCGGATCTTATTTTCAAAAAGCGCCGCTTGCTCCGCAGTCGGCTCGGCAGCGCACAGCGCAGCGAAGGGATGCATTGCGAGGACCGTGAGAACCGCAATTCGGCGATGGGACATAGCAAAAATCACGCAATTACCCCATTCACCACATGCCCATAGACATCCGTCAGCCGGAAGTCGCGGCCCGCATAGCGATACGTCAGCTTTTCGTGATCGAAGCCGAGCAGGTGCATCATTGTCGCGTGGAGATCGTGGACTTCCACCTTGTCCTGTACTGCCAGCGCGCCAAACTCGTCCGTCGCGCCGAAAACCGTCCCGGGCTTCGTGCCGCCGCCGGCCATCCACATGGTGAATCCGCCGGCATTGTGGTCGCGGCCGATGCCCTTCTTTTTTGCCACGTCGTTGTTGTCACTCGTCGGCGTGCGGCCGAATTCACCGCCCCACACAAGAAGCGTGTCCTTGAGCATGTCGCGTTGTTTCAAATCGGTGAGTAGCGCGTGCAGAGGCTGGTCGGCCGCACCGCAGAGGTCACGGTGACGCTCATCGTTGAGGTCATGCGTATCCCACCCGTTGTGAATAACCTGCACAAAGCGCACCCCACGCTCTGAGAGACGGCGCGCAAGAAGCAGCTGGCGGCCCTGCTCGGTGTTGCCGTACATTTCGCGGATGTGCAGCGGCTCGCGCGTGAGGTCAAAGGCATCGGTTGCTTCAATCTGCATGCGGAACGCCGTCTCGAAAGCGCTCACGCGGCCTTCGAGCAGCGCATCGCCCGGATGCTTCTGCGCAAAATCCTCGTGCATCGCACGCATCAGATCGAGCTGCCGCCGTTGTTCGCGCAGCGAAGTCGTGCCGCTGCGGATGTGCTCGATCATTTTCGTGATCGTCGGGTCTTTCGTCGGGATGCCCGTGCCGCAGCACCATGCAGGCAGAAACGCGTTGCCCCATTGCTTGTCGCCGACGGCCGCCGTGCCACTCAGCGACAGCGCGACAAAACCGGGCAGGTTCTGATTTTCCGACCCAAGCCCATACACCGTCCAGGCACCTACGCTTGGCCGCACGCTGGCGAATTCGCCCGTGTTCATAATCAGCTGCGCGGGCTCGTGCACGGAAGTCTTTGTGTGCATGGAGCGGATCACGCACATTTCGTCGGCATGCGTCGCAAGCTTTGGAAAAACCTCGCTGATTTCCAGGCCGGACTGCCCGTGCTTGGCAAACTTGAACGCCGACCGCTGCAGCTTTCCGCTCAGGCGCCCCATGCCCGCCGCCACATCGCCCGCAGTCTTTTGGTAATCCTTCATCACCTCGTCCGCCATTTTGCCGTGAAACTTTTCGAGCGAGGGTTTCGGATCGAACGTATCCACCTGCGACGGCCCGCCCTCGCAGAAAATGTGTATCACCCGCTTCGCACTAGCCGCAAAATGAGGCTTTCTCGGCGCGAGTGGCGAGAGCGCTGATTGCGTCGCAGGCTCCGCCGCCATACCGAGGTCCTGCATCAGAGTAGCCAACCCGAGCCCGCCCAGGCCGAAGGCACTGCGCGTGAGAAAATCACGCCGTGTGGTGATGGGGCGGCACGAATCGCAAAGAGATTGCTTCATATAAAGAGACTACCACGCATTGAGTACTTTCTTCGCGTCGCACATCGAGAAATCTTCCTAAAGTACTTTAACCTGAGCTTAAACATGCCATGAGCACGCCGCGTCGCTATTTCAAAGAACTCCGCTTCCGCCAACTGCGTGCGCTCGTCGAACTGGCGCGCGGGCGCACTTTCACCGCCGTAGCCTCGGCGTTGGGGATTTCCGTGCCTGCTGCTTGGCAGCAGATTCGGGCGCTGGAGGAGGAATTCGGGACCGCGATGGTGCGGCAGCACGGCAAGACCGTGGCATTCACCGAGCAGGGCGCCCTGCTTGTGGAACTCGCACAGCCGCTGGTCGAAAGCTTCGACCGCATCCGCGAACTCTTCGCCGATCAAAACCAGAAGCTTACCCGCCGCATTACCGTGGCTACGACGGCGAGCCTGCTGCTGCACGAGCTCCAAAAGCCGCTCGAACTCTACCGCCGACACAACCCAGACGTGCAGCTCTCCTTTATTGACCGACCGTCCGTGATGGCGCTCAAGCACCTCGAAGACGGCGAAGCTGATGTCGCCATTGTCGGTCAGATCAACTCTCCGGACCATCCCCGCCTTGAGGCCACGCCCGTCAGTTCCTACCCCTTTGTACTCGTATGCCCCATGGGCCATCCTTTGCTCAACGCAAAGACTCTGAAGGCTTCCGACATTATCAAATGCTCGCTGGTTATGCCAGGCCCTGGCTCTAACTCACACCGCCACGTGCAGGACGTCTTCGAAGCGGCCGGCCTTTGGCAGAAAGCCAACGTTGCGTTGAGCGCGAGCACCTTCGATATCGTTGTTGGCTATGTACGCATGGGCTTCGGCATCAGCGTGACCTCCGTGAGCCCGATGATCCTCAAAGACGCCGCCGCCGGCCACAGCAGCTACCGGGGCGTCGCGTTCCGTGATTTAGCGAGGCTTTTCGGTCGCGAGGAAATCGTCTTCCTCCACCGTAAAGCCAAACTGGAATTGCCCCACCATAGGGCCTTCCGGGAGATTGTGGTGAACGCGTTGCAAGAATAGGCTTAGTCTGGGGGGCGGTTCTTTCCAGCTGATTCTGCCAATCTACCGGACAAGCCAAGGCGTAGAGTTTTGCTTTCCAATACGGCGAGTTCAACATCGCCCAGTCGGTTGGCGCGCTTTCTCCAACGGCTACTGGGAGAAAGTGCGGAGGTCTTTGGCAACCTCGACTTCAATGACAAGCCCGTGCGTCAACCGCACGGACGAGCGCATTTGGTTTTGCATCCACAAATCTTTGCCGGAAAGCACTCCAGCTCATGACTTAAGGTTCTTCGCTGCTTTCAGTGGGAGCCGGAGGGTTTCCTGCGGTTTCCTGCGGATTCCTAGTATTGTCCGGCGCCAACTGAGGCAACCCCCACTCAAGGTTTCGGGTCGCCTGCGCTCTCTCGGGTTCCCACCGCGACGCCCTTGTATGCAGTAAACAGGAACACGCCGAACTGCACCCTCCCTCCGTCTCTTGACGGGGCTACCGCTCCGGCAGCCTTCGGTCATGCCGGAGGCATCCGATCCGTCACTTTCAATGAACTGAGCAACCCGAGACTTTCACCATCCCGTCACGCCGATGCACTTTTTATCGGGGTTTCTTCACCTCCGAAAGATACGATTTTCTTTTACCCACCGAACGCAGCGAAGAACCTGACTTGAGCATCCGCTCGACGGGCTTCCGCGAGACTCTTTTTGGCGAAAAATAATGCCTTAGTTTTTACGCAGGTGGTGAGTTCAATGTCTCGATCGACGGGAAGGAAGTTTTGTGACTGGATCAGCACTACCCGCGCGAGCGGGAAATCCGCTGACGCAAGGGCGCTGCCGAAATGCAGTCTCATGTGTTTTTGAATGAACGGCGCTACCCCAGTTGCGACCGATTTAGGGTACGCGCACTGCAAATCTAGCATTGTCTTGCGGGGCCCTGTGATTGTATACAATCCACAGTGAGCGCCCCTTTCCGTATCTCCCGCCGCCAACTTTTGCGCAGCAGTTCCTCGCTCCTTGCCTTGCCTTTCTTGGAATCGCTGGGCTTCCAACGCTTTGCCGCCGCCCTTCCTGCACGGCCGAAACGCCTCGTATTTCTCGGCTTCGGCTGGGGCGTGACCCGAGAGACTTGGTACCCCGAGCTACAGCAAACGGGGGCCGATTACCTGCTGCCAGCGGGCCTCGCGCCCCTTGCGCAGCACAGGAAGGATTTCACTGTCATCCAGGGGTGCTCGAATAAATTTAGCAACGAAGCCCACTGGGGCAGCACCTTTTGGCTCACGGGTGCGAACCGTTACGCGGAACCTGGCCGCAGCTTTTGCAACAGCATCTCGGCCGACCAGGTGGCGGCGGCCAGGCTCGGGAGGGATACGCGCTTCAGCTCCCTCCAGTTCGGTACTCCCGATGCCAGCAACCAGGGCCACGGCCCCGGCCTGTCGCTTGCTTGGGACGAACGTGGCAAACCCCTTGCAGGCAGCGACAATCCAGTCGCCGCGTTTCATAAACTATTCTCCGCCGAGGACACGCCTTTAGCCACGCGCCAGCGGATGCTCGTGGAAAAACGCAGCGTCCTGGACGCCCTTGCCGGTGATCTTGCCCGTGTGCGGCGCGGCCTTTCCCTCGAAGATACCGATAAGCTCGACGAGTACACTCAGAGCATTCGCGACATTGAAACGCGCCTGAGCAAGGACGAGCAGTGGCTCGGCGTTCCAAAGGCCGCCTCGCCGTGTCCAGAACCCCGACCGGGCCTCGCTGGGCGTGAGGAAATCAAGGCCATGTATGACCTCCTGGTCGCCGCGCTCAAAACCGACACCACCCGCGTGCTGACCTATCGCCAGCCGGTGGACAGCCTGCTTAAGAGCATCGACGTGCCCTACACAGGCCACGACCTCAGCCATTACGAGCGCTCCCAGGGCGATCGCATGGAGTTTTCGCAAAAAAAAGATGCAGCTCAAAGCAGCCTCCTCGCCGGACTGATCGACAAACTCAAGGCCACGAAGGAACCCGACGGCTCCAGCCTCTTCGACCACACCGTGCTCGTCTTCGGGAGCAACATCAGCTCGGTCCACTTTCTGAACAACTGCCCGACCCTCGTCGCCGGTGGCGGCGCCGGGCTCAAACTCGGCCAGCACCTTGTCCTTCCAAAAGACACTCCGCTGTGCAACGTCTGGCTTACACTGCTCAATGGCATCGGGATTGATGTGGCGCGCCACGGCGATAGCACCGGCCCGGTGAAGGAGCTCATCGCTTAACCGCCCGCCGTACAACCCGGCATGAAGCTTCCACGTCTATTCCCGCTTCTGTGGTGCGTGCTTTCCACTTTTGCATCCGCCGCGGAGCCCCCCCGCACGGCGCTGGACGAAAAGCAGCGCCACTTCCTCTCGAGTTACTGCACCGAGTGTCACGACGCCGAAAAGCAAAAGGGCAAGCTCCGCCTGGACGACATCTCTTTTTCCCTCGATTCCGTGGAGCGCGCGGACCGTTGGCAGAAAATTCTCAATCAGGTGAATTCCGGAGAAATGCCGCCGGAAGACTCCCGTCAGCCGGCCCCTGGAGCAAAGACGGACTTCCTCGAGGCCCTTTCGCAAACGCTGGTCGGCGCGCGCCGGTCCCTCGGGGATTCCGGCGGGAAATCCGTTGTGCGCAGGCTCAACCGGCGCGAATACGCGGTCACCCTCCGCGATTTGCTGGGCGTCGAGATCGACGCGCGCGAGCTTCCCGCGGACGGCGGCGCGGGTACTTTTGACACCGTCGGCGCGTCGCTTTTCATGTCGGGCGACCAGGTGGAGCAATACCTTTCGCTGGGACGTCGCGCCTTGGACGACGCATTTGAACACCACGCCGCGAGGGCCAAGCCCTTCAAGATCCACACCGAAATGGAGAAGGTGGCGGGCATTCAGCTTCACGGCGGAGTGGAGCACCTGACCAAGAAGGTCGAGCCTTACCACCAATGGACGGCGGCGGTGGATGCGGCGAGCGCCGAGTCAGAGAACTTAGCCAAAGCCGCAGAGGTTCGCGCGCTGGCTGAAGTGAGCAAAGAGCCGCAGCGCTTTTACCGCCATTGGGCGGAACTGAAGGGCGCGCCTTCGCCGGTGAAGTTTGGCTTCAAAGATCCAGCGGAAGGCGAAGGTGTGAAGCAACACTTCGATGAAGTATCCGCCGACGTGGCGAAATACTTCGCTCTGCCGCATGTGGACACCGGCTCGTATCTTTTCGTCTTTATCGTGCGCGCGCAGGAAAGCTTGGTCGCGCCCAAAGACTGGCCTCCGGGCGAATATATTCTCCGGGTGCGCATGGCCGCCCTCGAAGACACACCCGCAAAACGGCATTTTATCGAAGTCGGGCATCCCACCCAACCCGGCGCGTTCGACATCCTAAGCACACACCACGTCACCGGCACCATCGCGCAACCGCAGACCATCGAAGTCCCCGTCACGCTCACCAGCACCGGCAGCCGGACCTTCGCCCTCCGCGAAAAACGCTTGAACTCAAGGGAGCACGAGGTGGCGATCGCCGTGCTCTACCGCAACAAGCACAAAACTTGGTATCCGCCCGCGATGTGGATCGACTGGATGGAGCTCGAGAAGGCACGTCCCCAAGAAACCGCGGACGCCAAGGCACCCGAACTTTTCGCTGAAAGAGGCGCGGGCACTTCGGAGCAGGAGCACGCCAGGCAAATCATCGAACGCTTTGCCGCGCGCGCCTTCCGCCACTCCACGCCCGAGACCACCTTCATTGATGGCCTCTCGGAACGCTTTGCACGCCTGCGGGCCGGGGGCGACTCCTTTGAAACCGCGCTCAAGGAATCGCTCAGCATAGTACTCGCCTCGCCGGGGTTCCTGTACCTCAGCGAGCCAAGCGCGCCCGACAAACCGCGGCAGATCACGGACTCGGAACTCGCCACGAGGCTTTCTTATTTTCTCTGGAGCGCCCCGCCCGATGCCGAGCTCCGTGAGGCCGGGCGCGCCGGCGCGCTCCATTCGGCCGGGGCCCTGGCGCAACAGGTTGAACGTATGGTCGCCAGCCCGAAGTCGCAGGAATTCGTGCACGGTTTTGTGAAGCAATGGCTGGGACTGGAGCGTCTAGATTTCTTTCGTTTCAACGCCAGGCTGTTTCCCGAGTTCGACGACAGCACCAAAAGTGCCGCGCGCAACGAGGTCTTCGAAACCTTTGCACACCTGCTGCGCAGCGGCGGCAGCCTTGCCCAACTCCTGAAGAGCGACCGTGTCGTAATCAACGGACTTCTCGCAAACTTTTACGGAATTGACGGAGTCTCCGGGGATGCGTTTCGGCCGGTGGTGTTGCCAGCGGATTCACCGCGCGGAGGCCTTCTCGGTATGTCCGCCATCCTGGCCATGGGTGGCAACGGGGAACGCACCAGCCCGGTGGAACGAGGTGCCTGGGTCCTGCGCAAGCTGCTGAATGATCCTCCGCCTCCCGCGCCACCAAACGTCCCCCAGCTCAGCCGCCTGGGAGCGAAACCCCTGAGCCCGCGCGAACGCATTCTCGCCCACCAGGAGGAAGCCCAGTGCCTCCAGTGCCACCGCAAAATCGACCCCATCGGATTCGGATTGGAAAACTTCAACGCCATCGGCCAGTGGCGTACCACCGAACTCTACGCAAAGGCTCAGGGCGGCCTCAAGGAATGGCCCGTCGACCCTAGCGGCGCCCTGCACAAGGGCCCCAAATTTGAGGACTACGCAGCGCTCCGCGACATTATCGCATCAAAGAAGGACGCCTTTGCGCGCGGGTTTGCCGGGGCGCTCCTGGAGTACGCGCTGGGCAGGCCGCTCAGTTTCACAGACGAAGATGCCGTGGCCGGAATTCTGACGGAGGCGGCAAAAAAGGACTTCTCGGTGGCGGAGTTCATCCGAGCATTGGTGTGCAGCCGAGTGTTTCAAACCAAGTAGACCGGCGGAATTGAATCGTTTCACAGCCGTCCCACAGGAATGACGTGGCAGGGTAAAAAAAGTTGGGCTGGAGAAAGGATCCCTACCACTCAGTAGGGGTGTGAACCAAAAACCAGCCCGCACCGACATTATCGTTCTCAAGCAGCTTCTCAACTTCATACCGAGAAGCG
>CANJYI010000036.1 GCA_947478975.1 Chthoniobacteraceae bacterium | reverse complement strand
TTCGGGGCGGATCCGGGAGTCGGCCTTGAGCACATCCAAAATCAGGCGGGTGCCCTTGAATTTGTCCTCCAAATGGGGGGTGTGCACCAGAATGAGCTGGTCGTGCTGGGCGGCGAGGTCGATGTGCGCCTGGAGAATCTCGAGCTCGTTCCGTGTGTTTTTGTTCAACCCAATTTCACCGATGCCCAGCACATTGGGGCACTTGAGAAACTCGGGGATGATCCCGAGCACGTCCCGCGCAAGTCCCATGTCTTCGGATTCCTTAGGATTGATGCAGAGCCAGGAGAAATGAGGGAGCGCGAACTTCGCGGAGCGCTTGGGCTCATAGTCGGTGAGCTGGCAAAAGTAGTCGTAAAAGCCGTGAACGCTGCTGCGGTCAAAGCCGGCCCAGAAGGCGGGCTCGCAAATGGCGGCGCACCCCGCAAGACGCATGGCTTCATAGTCGTCGGTGGTCCGGCTGACCATGTGTGCGTGCGGCTCGATGTAACGCATAAGAAAATTTAGGCCGTTGTCTGCGGAAAATCAAACCTGCCGCCCGGGCCAGGCGCCGCAGGCACCCTTGCCGGGAGCCGCCTCGAGCGGTTCGCTGGTGGGGTCGCTAAGCGACATGAGAACGGCCTTGGCACGTTCGGAGGGGGCGCTGGAGAGCGCGGAAAGCGCCTCGCGGAAGGCGTCGAACCGGAAGTCCGGCTCGCCCTCGGAACGATCCACGCGGTCCAGAAACGCGGCGAGCTCGATGAGCTTGCAACGAGCGTCCATGAAATACAGGTCGAGCACCTGTTGTCGGGTCATTGGCCGGAGAGGAGGGTTACAGAGGTTGAATGCGGATTTTCGGAGGAGTCCTGAAAAAAGATGAGGCAGGGCCCCCTTGGAGATTCGACAGTGGCAGAGTCACTGCGCGATTTCCAGAGAGTTCCTGCCTTCACCCGGCATTCAAAAAACGAGGACTAGTCCTTCTTGAAGTCTTCGTGGCCCTTCTTCTTGAGGTCGTTGAGCTTCGCGAAGGAGGCTTCCGCTGCGGCGGTGTTGCCGGCGGTCACGGCTGCTTCGAGCGTGGCAACTTCCTTGGCGAAGGCGGCCATTTGGGCCTTGAACTTCTCCAAATAGGCGGCCTTGCCTGCGGCCGGCTGGTCGGCGGTCGTCTTGGGCTCCATCTTGGTGGAGGTCTCCGTGGTCTTCTTGATCTCTGCGATCAGCTTGAGGTTGGCGTCCTTGGAGGCGGGATCGGCCACGGTCTTCTTCAAGGCCTTGTAGGCCTTGTTCATGGCGCTCATCTCTTTTTCCATCGGCGAATCTTCGCCGAAAGCGGTGGCACCGAGAGTGAGGACGAGGGCGAAGGGGATCAGTTTTTTGAGCATTTTCATGGGGATTCGCTCTTGGGTTAGCGTCCTATCCGGCGTTTGCCAAGTGTAGTTTCACACCTGTCCCCAATGAACCTCGACAATTGGAATGCCAAAACAGTTTGCACTCCCCTGCTCCGGCGCTACGGATGCACAAGCGCATGACCATCCCGACCGATTCTTCCCGCAAACTCTTTGGCACCGACGGCATCCGCGGTGTGGCCAATCTGGAGCCTGTCACCGTCGAAACCGCCCTCAAACTCGGGCGCGCCGCGGCCCACGTCTTCACCCAGCGGGGCACCCCGAGGGCCTCCAACAGCGCGCGGCCGACCATTGTCATCGGCAAGGACACCCGCCTCTCGGGCTACATGCTGGAAAACGCCCTCGCCGCCGGGGTGATGTCGCTCGGGGCGAACGTGCTTTTTATCGGGCCGCTGCCCACTCCCGGAGTCGCCTACATCACCCGTTCCCTGCGGGCGGACGCCGGGATCGTCCTGAGCGCCTCGCACAATCCTTATGAGGACAACGGCATCAAGTTTTTCAGGCACGACGGCTACAAGCTCGACGACGCCGTCGAACGCCGCATCGAACACCTCGTTTCCAGCGGTGAGATCGAGTCCGTGCGCCCCACCGCCGGCGAAATCGGTCAGGCCAAACGCATCGACGACGCACTGGGCCGCTATGTCGAGTTCGCCAAGGCGAGCTACCCCAAGGGCATGACGCTCGAGGGCATGCACATCGCCCTGGATTGCGCCAACGGGGCCGCCTACAAATCCTCCCCCTGCGTGCTGCGGGAACTCGGCGCCCGCCTCACCGTCGAGCACCACTCCCCCACCGGACGCAACATTAACACCGACTGCGGCAGCACGTACCCGGAAGAAATCAGCCGCATTGTGAAAAGCTCGGGGGCCTCCATTGGGATCGCCCACGACGGAGACGCCGACCGGGCGATCCTCTGCGATGAAACCGGTGAGGTGGTCGACGGCGACGAAATCCTAGCCATCGCCGCCATCGACGCGATCCGCCGGGGCGAGCTCGCCCGCAACACACTGGTGGCAACGGTCATGAGCAACTTCGGGCTGGACGACTGCCTGCGCGCCCACGGGGGGAAGGTCCTCCGCACCGCGGTCGGCGACCGGTACGTGATCGAGGCCATGGTACGCGAAAACCTCAACATCGGCGGGGAGCAAAGCGGGCACATGATTTTCCGCGACTTCGGCACCACGGGGGACGGACTGGTCAGCGCGCTTCAGATTTTGCGGATCGTCATGGAAACGGGCAAACCGCTGAGCGAGCTCAAGAAGATCCTCGTCAAATACCCACAGGCACAGCGGAACCTGCGCGTCACCCGCAAGCCGCCCTTGGGGGAATTGCCCGAGGTGAACGCGCTGGTGACAGAAACCGAGCGCGCGCTGGAAGGACAGGGTCGCGTCCTGCTGCGCTACTCGGGCACAGAGCCCAAGGTGCGCCTCCTCATCGAGGGCCACGACGACGCCCAGATCAACGCGCAGGCGGACCGCATCGCCGCGGCGCTGCAGGCCGCCATCGGCGCCTAACCAAGACATGGCAGGAGGCATCTTCATCACCGCGACGGACACGGGTGCGGGGAAAACGTATTTTACCAGCCTCCTGCTAAGGAGTCTACGGGCGGCCGGGGTGGACGCCGTGGGATTCAAGCCCTTCTGCTGCGGTGACCGGGAAGACGCGGAACGCCTGCACGAGGCCTGCGACGGAATCGTCGAACTCGGGCTGATCAACCCGGTCTGGCTGCGGGTTCCCGCCGCGCCCTACACCGCGGCGTTGGTTGAAAACAGGACGCTGGACGTGGCCACGGCCCTGGACGCCTTCCGCACGCTGAGTTCCCGGCACGCCTTCGTGGTGGTGGAAGGCGTCGGCGGCTGGCGGGTGCCGCTGACTGATCAGATGTGCCTGAGCGATTTTGCCGCCCAGCTCGCGCTGCCGGTGCTGGTGGTTGCGGCCAACCGACTCGGCGCGCTTAACCACACCCAACTCACGGTGGATTCCATCGCCGCCCGTGGCTCGGTGTGCGCGGGAGTAGTCTTGAACGAGCCCGCCCCCGCGGAACCGGATCCGGCTCGAATCACCAACCTGGGGGTTTTGGAGCAACTGCTAGCAGTGCCGGTTTTGGGCGAGATTGCCTACGGAGCGGGGGCACTGCCGGCGGCTGTTCTGAAGAGTCTCCACAGACAGGGCATTCTGGAGTCCGCACTGCCAGACTGAGTCACCGGGAATGGGCGGCGGCAACCGGCCCGACCATCAACCACGGCTCACGGGCCCCAAGCCTTTGAGATTCCTTTTTGATGCCCAAGCCGGAACTGACCCGGGCTCAGGCTGCTCCACTCCTTGAAGGCGGCCTGCAGATATTGGCTGTGGGTGAAACCCGTCTGGGCGGCGATGGTCTCGATGGTCAGATCCGTTTCGCGCAGGAGCCGCTCCACGTCGCGGAAGCGGACCCGGAGGATCTCCTGCTTTGGGGTCCGTTTGAGCGCCGCTTGCATGCGCCTGTCCAGCGTGCTTCTGGAGGCGTTGAGCCGTCCGCACAGGTCGTTGACGTTGATCCCAAAAGACGCGTTTTCCCGGATGATCCGGACGGCTTGGGCGACAAGCTTGTCGTGGATCACACACCCGTCGGAGGACTCGCGGGCGACGATGCCCTTTGGGGGAACAAGCTGCTGCTGGTGGGCCGGCGCACGCCCCTGCATCAGATTGTCCAACGTTTGAGCTGCCACGAAGCCGACCTCCTGCCCGTTAAACTGGACGCTGCTCAGGCGGGGGGTGGCGAAGGTGCAAAGCGTCTCTTCGTTCTCCGCACCCACGACCGCCACCTCCTCGGGCACCGCGATTCCAGCGCGCTGGCAGGCGTCAAGCAGACGGACTCCCAGCTGGTCGTTTGCAGCGAACACGCCCACAGGCTTGGGCAGGCAGCCGAGCCACTCCGCAAGCCGGGCCTGACTGCGCTCCCAATCGGCGGGCCGCTCGGAATCCGCCTCGTTGAGCAACTCACACGCAAAACCGCGCGCCTCCAATACACTGACGAAATTCCGCACCCGCTCCACAAAGAAGGGCTCCGTCTGAAGGCCGTACGCCCCGAACTGGTGATAGCCCCGCTCGATGAAATGCTCCGCCACCATCCGCCCAATTTGGGCGTTGTCGCACCCGACAAATGGCCTGCCGTCGCCGAAACGCGTCGAGCGCAGTTCCACAGCCGGCACCCCAGACGCTGCGATGATTTTGGCGGTCTGGGGCGTGAAGGTCCGCGTTAAGATGCCGTCCCCGTTCCAGTCACGCAGCCATTCCGGCGGGGAGGAATCCAGGGCGCGCAGCTCCAGAAAGATCGACCAGGGCCCGTGCTCCGCCACGTAACGGCGCACGCCGGAAAGAAGCTCGCGGGTGTAGGTCCGTGTGGTTTCGACCAGAAGAGCCACCCGTGGAATACGCAAAGGAGGAACAAGGCCCATGCTGGTGCTGAAAAGTTAGATGACCAAAAACCTGAGGACTGCTGCACCATAGTTGCATAGGCAGCCCGTACCAAGCTGGCATACTCAAAAACAGAGGCGCCCCTCCTCGAACCGGCGCATCTCTATTTTCCCTACCCGCCACCCTATGCAATCCAACAAAGTTCTCTTGATCATCGGCGACGCCACCGAAACCGTGGACACGCTCTATCCCTACTACCGTCTCATTGAAGGCGGGTTTGAGCCGGTGATCGCGGCCCCTGAAAAACGGCGCTACCAGATGGTGCTCCACGAGGTCAAACCCGGCTGGACCATCACCAAAGAGTGGGAAGGCTACTCCATCGAGGCGGACATCGCGTTCAAAGACATCCGGCATGAGGACTATCTGGGCATCTTTTTCAGTGGCGGCCGTGCGCCGGAATACATCCGGGAGGACGAGGCGCTTCTGAGCCTGACCCGGTACTTTTGGGAACATCAAAAGCCGATGGCTAGCGTCTGTCACGGTGTGGAAATTCCCGCGAGAGCGGGCATCGTCAAAGGCCTGCGCATGGCGACGGTGGCGAAGTGCAAGTTCGACCTGGAGGTCTGCGGCGGCATCTATGTCAACGAGCCCTGTGTTATTGACCGGAATATGGTCAGCGGCAGAACCTACCATGACAGCGGGCATTTCGTAGCGCCCTGGATTAAGATGCTCGAGGCAGCCCGCGGCGCCTGAGTACGCCTTCCAAAACCCACAGCTCCCCCAGCCCACCCGATTCCTCTCATGATGACCCGCCGTGATTTTCTAAAGGCCGCACCCGCCGCCGCCCTCGTTTCCTCCCTCGCCCCCGCGGCCTTTGGAGCCGACCCTTTCCGCCTCCGTTACGTTCTCTCCTCGGCGATGTACGGAGAAATGCCCCTGGAGGTGATCCTGCCCGAGGTCGCCAAGACCGGCGCGGACGCCATAGACATCTGGTGCCGCGTCCACGGAAACCAGCGGGAACAGATTTCCGAAATGGGCGACGACGCCTTTGCCGCGCTCCTTGCCAAGCATCAGGTCAAGTTGGGGGTGAGCACACGCTATCCTCTGGGGCCGTTCAAGCTTCAGGAGGAGATGGCGTGGGTCAAAAAGTTCGGCGGCAAGGTGGTTCTGTGCGGCAGCACGGGCCCGAAGGATCCGGAAGGAGCCGAGGCCAAGGCCGCAGTGCAAAAGTTTCTAGAGGAAATGAAGCCCCACGTGGCGAAGGCCGAGGAACTGGGCGTAACCATCGCGATTGAAAACCACAGCAAGCAGGCGATCTACCACCCCGACTCGCTTCGCTATTTTGCGGAGTTCAACCGCTCCCCGCATCTGGGCATCGCCCTGGCACCGCACCACCTGCACCTCTGGGCCGACCAGATTCCGGCGCTGATTCGTGATCTGGGCGCCAGCCAGATTCCGTTCATGTACTTTCAGGAACACTCCGAGGGGATGTTCGCCAAGGCGACCAAGGAGATTGAGATGCAGCAACTGCCCGGGTTTGGCGGCGCGCTGGACTACAAACCCATCGTCAAGGCGCTGCGAGACATCCGCTATGCTGGCTACGTGGAGATTTTTATGCACCCCGTCCCGAGGGGGATCCCCATCTTGCCCACGGCGCCGGAGATCACCGCCGCCATCAACAAGTCGCGGGAGTATGTGGAAAACTGTCTGCGCCAAACTGCGTGATGAAGCGACTTTTGTTCCTGGCGGCGGCGCTGCAATTCGTGGCGGGCTGGCTTCCGGCGGCGCCCGTGGTTCCCGGTTTTGAACGCTTCCACGCCTCGGCACCCTCCGCCGACGGGGGTCGCCTCCTCTACAACGAACTCGGCTGCGTGAACTGCCACGGCGGCGACACAGGGCTGCCGGCCCGCCGCGGCCCCGAAATCAAGGGCGCCACGCTCCACGCTCAGTCCGACTGGCTGGCGACGTTCATCTCCAACCCGGACGCGGCGCATCCGGGCACCCCGATGCCCGGGCTGCTCGCCGGCAAATCCGCAGGGGACGCTCATGCCATCGTACAGTACCTCGCCACACTCAAGCCCAAGGGCGCGCTGAAACTAAAACCTTCGCGGCACGTCAACGCCGCCCGCGGCAAGGAGCTTTTTCACACCGTGGGCTGCGTCAGCTGCCACACTCCACGCGCAGGATCCTCGCCCGCGGAGGTTCCGCCCAAGGAGTCTGACTTTACGTACGCCTCCCTCGGCTTTCCCGACCTTCGCCAGAAAACCAATGTAACGGTGCTGGCTGACTTCCTACTGGATCCGCTCAAACTACGCCCCTCGGGGCGAATGCCCAAACTCCTTTCCTCGGAGGACGACGCAATGGATATCGCCGGATACCTGCTCGACTTTGAGCACAGCGATGGGCGGCTTTCGCTGGGAATCCGCCCCCTTGGCACGAGTCCCGAGCTTGTGACACAGGGTCGCGCATTGGTGGCGCAGGCCCGCTGTGCGGCCTGCCACGAGCTCCCAAAGGAGGTGGCTGCCGCGCCGCAAAAGCTGCAGAAACAATCGGGAGGCTGTCTCGACCCTGCGCCGCCTCAAGGCGTCCCCCGCTACAACCTCACCGGGCCCCAGCGCACCGCGCTGCAGCTCTACCTCGCGCACCCCACCGAAAAGCCCTCTCCGGGACGCACCGCGGATCTGACATTGCAGGCTTTAAACTGCGCCGCCTGCCACGAACGCAACGGTTCAGGCGGGCCAGACTCAGCGCGGAAAGCCTACTTTCAAGGCGACCACAACCTGGGCGACACGGGGCTTTACCCTCCGCCCCTCACGGCAGTGGGCCGCAAACTCCAGCCGGACTGGCTGGCAAAAGTGCTCGCCGGAGAGAACCGTGTGCGCCCCTATCTGAAGACGCGCATGCCTGTGTTCGGCGAGGCTGTCTCGGGCCTTGGCACGCTGCTCGCCCAGGCCGATGCAAGGGCCCCGAGACAGCTTCCCGGCGGGGATGATGCCGCGGGCCGGAAACTCCTGGGCACGCTCGGCGGAGTGGGCTGCATTACCTGCCACCGTTGGGGAGACCGCCCGTCGCTGGGGATCCAGGCGTTAGACCTGAGCAACCTCGGACAGCGCATCCAACCCGACTGGCTTTACGAATACCTCTTGGATCCGGCCGCCTACCGCCCCGGCACTCTGATGCCTTCGTTCTGGCCGGGAGGCAAGGCGGCGAATGCCGAGGTTCTGGCGGGACATACGGCAAAGCAAATCGCCTCGATCTACTCCTTTGCCAAGAGTGCGAACGGCGAACCTGAGGGGTTTCCCCAAACGCAAAACGGGGAGTTTGAACTGCTCCCGAAGGAGCGGCCCATTGTGCAGCGCACCTTCCTAGAGGGCGTGGGCACCCATGCGATTCTCGTTGGCTTCCCTGCGGGAGCCCATCTGGCCTATGACGCCAAGAGCGCCCAGCCAGCACAGGCTTGGAAGGGACGGTTCTTCGACGCCTACAACACTTGGTTTTCCCGGTTCGCTCCCTTTGAGAGGCCCGCAGGAGAGCGGGTGGTGCATTGGCCAAAACCCTGGAGCGCACCCGCGTCGCGCTTTCTGGGCTATCGCCTGGATGCAGGCGGGGTGCCAATTTTTATGTCCTCTGTGGCGGGAGTTGCCGTGGAAGACCGGTTTGAGGGAATTCCCAACGGCCTGCGCCGCAGCATCTCCTGGACTGGGCGCGCCGCGACCCAACCTCCAATCCAGCATCCCTCCGGAGTCACTGTGCAGGAGGAGGCCTCGAACGCGCAGGGCCGGCGCACCTTTACCTATTTGTGGGAATGAACAAACAACTGACGCTCTCTTTGCTCTGCTCGGCGGTGGCTGCCTCAGGTGCCCTAGCCGCGGCCCCGCAGTACCAAATCGCAGACATCCTCACCGCGGACGCCCCTTCGGCCTCCCGCAGCAAGGAGTGGAAACCGGGGGCGGGAATCCCTCTGGAGGTCAGCGGCATGGACTGGATGCCGGACGGTCGTCTGGCGGTCGCCACCCGAAAGGGCGAGGTCTGGATGCTGGAGGGGGTGCTGGCCCCCACCCCGGACAAGGTGACCTTTAAGCTGTTTGCATCGGGCCTGCACGAGCCCCTGGGGGCGCTCAGCGACGGGGACGGACTGCTCGTCACCCAGCGGACCGAGGTCACCCGGTTGCGCGACACCAATGGCGACGGCGTTGCGGACGAATACCTCTCCGCCGGCGGCGGCTGGAACGTCTCGGGCGCCTACCACGGTTACGCCTACGGCCCCAAACGCGACGGCCGGGGCAACCTGTGGGTCACGCTCAACCTGGACATGGGCGACCACTCAGCCAACAAAGCCCCATGGCGCGGCTGGGGTGGAACCATCGGACCGGACGGGGCGTTCCGTCCGCTCGCAGCGGGAATGCGCTCCCCATGCGGAATCGGGGCCGGCCCCGGAGGCGACATGTTCTGTGTCGACCAGCAGGGAACGTGGGTTCCCGCCACTCCCATCTACCACCTCAGAAAGGGTGCGTTTTTTCTCAACCCCGAGGGGATCGCGCCCCAAAGCCTGCCCGAATCCCCGGTCAAGCTCTCCGCAAACGTCCCGACAAAGTTGCCGTATCCCGATGCTGTCCACGCGCTTCCAGAAATGTGTCCTCCCGCCGTCTGGCTGCCCTACAACAAAATGGGGCGGAGCGGGACGGACCTTGTGCTGTGCGATGCGGGCGGAAAGTTCGGCCCTTTTGACGGCCAGTTGCTGGTGGCGGAGTTCACCGACGCCAAAATAGGCCGGGTATTTTTGGAGAAGATCGGGGGCGAATACCAGGGCGCCGCATTTCCCTTTCTGGACGGATTTGCCTCCGGCATCGTACGGCTCCTCGCGGCCAAAGACGGCAGCCTGATGGTGGGGATGACGAGCCGGGGCTGGTCCTCTCTGGGTACCAAGTCCTACGGCCTGCAACGGGTTCGCTGGAACGGGGACGCGGTCTTCGCCATCCGCGAGATGCGCGCCAAACCCGACGGATTCGAGCTGGTCTTCACCGAACCGGTCGATCCCGCCACCGCGTCCAATCCCGCCTCCTACGTGATGACGAGCTACACCTACCTCTATTCAAGCGCCTACGGGAGCGACGAAATTGAAACGGCGCCACTCAAGATTCTCAGCGCCACCCTCGCACCCGACGCGCGCAGCGTGCGGCTGCGGGTCGAGGGCCTCCGCGCGCTGTTTGTTCACGAACTGCACGCGCCCGAGGTGCGGTCAGTCGGCGGCAGAAAACTCGATCACGCAGAGGCTTACTACACGCTAAACCGCATTCCGAAGCCCTGAGCGAACGTAGCCAGATGAATAAGAGAGGACGTTTTGCGTCCCAACATTGGCCCAGAATCGGTCGAAGTTTTTCTTCAAAAAGTAAACAATTGTTTACTTTTTGAGGAAAAATCGAGGCCGCCCCCGCTGCCCCAAGCGGACTCTGCATTCTCTAAATCGTCTTTTACGCGAAAATGGCGGTGCTGCCCGGACTGCGTTCCCGCCACAGCCAGATTCCGCCCCGCATCCCAAGCTCGTTGGAAACCGTGCTGACATCTGGCGGCAGTTCCGCGCCCAGGTGCCTGGCGTTTCCACCCCCGATGTGAAGGTGGTCGAAAGTCGTAAGAGCACGGAGGGTGTCGATCGCCAAAGCGAGCCGCTTCTTCCACTTCCGCTTCCCTACCGACTCGAGTGCGGCATTTCCAAGCTGCTCCTCGTAGGTCTCGCCCTTGCGAAAAGGGTGGTGCGCCAGCTCAAGGTGGGTCGAGAGACGGCCGTCTTCAAAGATGCTGGAGCCCAGACCTGTACCCAGGGTAATCACCACTTCCACCCCTTCGCCCTTGATCGCGCCCAAGCCCTGAATATCGGCGTCGTTGAGCGCGCGCACCGGCTTGCCCAGTTTCTCGCTCAACGCCCGGTCCAAGGCGAAACCCCGCCACGCATCGGTTCCCAAATTGTGGGCGGTGATGATCACTCCGCGCCTGACGACGCCCGGAAAGCCCACCGAAACCCGGTGGTGTTCCGGAAGGGGCGCCACCAGTTGGGCAAGCGTCTCGACCATCAACTCAGGAGAGCACTGCGGTGGAGTTGCCACCCGCACCCTCTCAGTGAGCATCGCGCCGTCGCCGTCTAGGATCGAGGCCTTCAGGCCGGTTCCGCCGATGTCAATGGCCAGGGTGTTGAGCTTGTGGGCCGGGACAGCCGGAGCCTTTGAGTCGGTCGCTTTTGCGCGGGGTCTTTTGAGCATACGTTAAGGAAAGCTGGATGGTTCTGAATGTGGGATAAGCGCCACCGGTCAGATCTGACTTTGATCCGGTTCCTTTCACAATCGAGAAATAAACCACGCGCCTGAGATCAGGCACGCAAAGCCTTCGTCCCGAGCCACTCCGTCCGGCAGACAAATGATCATGCGGGCCCCGCCCGAACACCGCTCATCCCGGGAAGCCCGCAGCCTCCTGTTGCCCGCGTCCGTTACTTCGGAAGTTGACGCTCCCATTCCAAACGGCGGTTGTCGCCCACCGCCCACACAATCCCGTTGAAGAGCAGCTTTTGAAAGCCCGCGTCCTTCCATGTCCGCTCGTCATGGCCCGAGGCGGTGTAGAATACACGGCCCTTTCCCTGCTCCCTGACCCAGGTCCACGGCTCGCGCACCTCCCCTTCTACACGCTCCATGAGAACGGTCCGCGCCTCCACATTGTGGTCTGCGTGGACGTAGGTCTCGTCCCAGGCCTCAAACTCTGCAAACCCCTTCATCACCGGATGGGACGGGTTGACCACGGTCGCCTTGAAAACGCCGCTTTTGTGGCTCTTAAACCGGCCGCCCACAAGTTTGACGAAATCCTGCGAATGGCCAAAGCAGGCGCTGGCGCAATGGACAGGCACAAAGCCGTGGCCGCTTTCAACGAAATCGGACAGGGCGGCGAACTGCTCGGGCGTGATGCGCGGATGGTTGGCGTAAAGCAGGACGGCGTCGTACTGCTTGAGGTTTTCCGCATTCAACGCATCCACGGTTGTCACATAATCCAGCTGGATGTGCTGGGGCGCCAAAACCTCCTGGAGAATGGGGCTGTAGAGGTTGCTGTTGTGGTGCTGGCTGTTATGGCCGAGAAAGAGCACCCGCAACTTGCCGGGATCGGCGAAAGCCGCCGGCGCAAACTGAGACATGGCGAGCAGACCCAGTGTGGTGAACAAGAGACGTCTGGAGGTTTTCATATGTTCACTCTACCGCGGTTCCCGAAATTTGTTTCGGTCAACTTTTTGTGTAAATCAGCCATCGAAAACGTACCCGTGCTGCCCCCCCTGGCTGAAACAGCTCCCCCGCGGCAAGGTTGCTGCGCTACTCCGCAGCGGGCCCGACTTTCCAACGGTCGGTGCGGAACGGGAGGGCGGGAATACCGGCCCCGTTGTAGACTGTGCAGGCGGGCATGTTTTGAAAGGCATACCGCAGAGCGGTGGGACGGGTGACTCCGTCGGCTGTCACGACAATCCAACTGCCACGCAGGACGGCCTGCGCCGGATGAAACTGCCCGTCTGCCCCGGCGAGCTCGAA
>CANJYI010000035.1 GCA_947478975.1 Chthoniobacteraceae bacterium | reverse complement strand
CTTTTTCGTGACTGGATCCACCTTCAAGATCCGAATTTTTCCCTCTTCACTCGCACACAAGAGAATATCCCCGTTCGGGGCAACATCCATGTCAAGCACGTCACCCGCGCCAGCGCCGGGATACCATGTGTCGACGGAACTCCATGAGACCGCACCGGTTGTTTTGTTCAACTGGTACACTTTTCCGTTCCACTCATCTGAGACCCAGAACGTACCTCTGACGTTGTCGTAATCCCCTCCTAGAATACTTGGGGTCCCTGCGGTCCCCAGGTTGGTCGCCTTGGAAGACGCCCAATCAACGTAGAACAGACTGCCCTGCGAAAAGGCCGGCCTTTCATGATGGGCATAGACATTTCCATCCGTGGTGAAGCCAATGCTCTCAAACGACAAGTCCTCGGTTCCCGAAACCACCTTTGTTCGGGTTGCAGTCTTCCTGACGAGGTCGATCTTATAAAATACCACATTGGAAAAGTTCCCACCGCTCTTTTCACCCGTCGCGACGTACAAGGAACCGTCCGCAGGATTGTAGTCAAAGCCATCCCAAGGTCCAGGGGTGAAGGGAAGCTTCAAAATGGCCACCGTCTTCCCGGTTTTTTGATCGATCTGGACGATTTCCGAAGTGGAATCATCGAGGCCGTATAGATCGTAGCCGTTTGCGGACTGGGCTTCCGTGGTATCCACCGCACCCAAACCGGAAACCGCGGCACTGCCGGAGCCATCGGAGCGGCCCTTGGCGAGGCGGAAGCCCTGCGGCGCAAGCAGGCCATCACTGCTAATTGCAAGAGTCGGCAAGCTGATACCCCTGTGCGCAAGGCGCGTGTGACTCGCGTCGTAGCCACATGGCCCTCCTTTGACAAGTTTGTGTGTCCCGGATCCAACGCCACGAGGATCTTGCCCGCCGATGTAAGCCGACCCGTACCAATCCCAACACCACTGCCAAACGTTTCCTGCGACGTCATACAACCCGTATCCGTTCGCAGCAAAGCTACCCACAGGGCTCGTGTACGGAGTTGCCCCAGTTTTGTAGGCGGGATGGTAGTCACTGACCGAACCACTCAAATCATACGAATAGCTGGCACTCGCCTTGTAGTTCGCCTGACTCTGCGAGATGGTGTCCCCCCATGGGAGGCGCTTCCCCTTAAGCCCCCCGCGCGCAGCAATTTCCCATTCAGCCTCGGTGGGCAGGCGGTATCCGTTGGCGGTCCAATCGCAGGTAATGGAATCTGAACCCGCAGACGGCGGGGGTGTTTTCCCATCGCACCAGTCCTGACAGTTTTTCAATGTTTTGAACTTGTAAAACAGGAACCCCGACATTTGCGCAGGGCTCAACTCCCTGAAGTAGGGTTTACGGTCTTCGTTAGAGGAATAATAAATCCTGTAGACTGAGCTTCCGTTGACGGTTTCCGGAAAAATCGGCTCGTCCGTGAACAAATCAAACAGCGTATATTTCGAGGACCAAAATACATTGGCATAGTCCTTCTGCGCAGCCGAGTTTCGGACCACTTGAACGCCTTGACCCGTCCGAAACACATTGCCTCCTGTCCGATAGCACGGAGTGAGCCCCTCCTTCTCACTCGCCGCGTTAGCCCACTTAACCGCATCGTACCAGCTTACCGTGTGCACCGGATGGTTTGCCGCCTTTCCGCCTCCTGCGGCCAAATCGGTGTACCCGTTACTCGCCGCCCAAGTCCGTACCGCGTCCCACTGCACCTTGGTGGTGTCGTTTACCGACATGGAGTACGGGCTGAGCGTCACCGATACCGTCCCCGCGTTTGTAATATCGGCGTCCCCGATGAGGTTCCCCATGGAGTAGGTGCCTCCGGGGATGGGGGCGAAGCTCCCGCCCGCTCCGGAAAGGAGTGGTGTCACACGAAAGCGGACGTTGGCAGAGCTCGCGTTGGGATAATCTGTGCCGGCGTTCCAGACGATTTGCTTGGAGGTGCCTGCGGATATCATCGCGCCTACGTCCCCGGTTGCGGATGCAATGGCCGAGTAGGTCGTCCCACCATCCACAGAGTAGGCTAGGGCAATCCCAGCCGAGCCGCCCGTGAGTGTGTAGCGCACGTCCACCAGCTTCGACCCGTCACTGCGTTGGGCGAAGGTGACGTTGGAAACGGGGCTGGCAGGAGAGGGGTCGGCCGCTTTTGCGGAGGAAAGCGCTAGAACACAGAGCCAAATTGAAACCATAAGCCTCTGTATAAGAGGCATATATGACTCAATATGGGGGGGGGGGGCGAAAAAATCCATGGGTTTTTTGACACCGCTTGGGCGCAGCGTAGGGAGGAGGCTTCGGAAAACTGTGCCGACCAGTCGGCAGAAACCGCCAGAGACCAGGCGCATGCCACCTACCGAATGAGGCAGCCTGCAGCCCTGGTATAATCTGTTGAGTTTCATTTTATAAACTGTGTTGCACACTCAGCAGAGCACAGGACGTGCCAATCAACCTGCGCACATCGCAAGCCATAACAACATTGCATCTCACTCAGGAGAGCACTTTGCGCTTCTGGCAAAATCCACTGCCCCTATTGTACTGCAGATGAACCTGCTGAGGCGGTGCACCAAAATGAAGGGGAGCGAACTTCTGTTTTCGGGTTTAGTTTCACCTTAACCTCGGCTACATTGCGAAACACAGATTTCGCCGCCTGAAACAAGGGCTCCAAGGTGGTCCGCACCCGGCCCAAATCGGTGTATCCCGAACCTGCCCCCCCCTCCGTGAGCAAAAAACTCCTTTCCTCTTCTCTGAGTATCCCGTTGCTGACAGCGGCGGCGATCGCGCTGGGGATTCCCCTCGGGCGCAGCCTCCAACAGTCGCCCCAGAAAGCCGGCGCGGGTGCGGGTTCCCCCCAAAGCGGGACCGGGTCCAGCCGGCAGGCCCTGGCGAAGTCCGGTGGAAAAATCATCTCCCCGGAAGCAAACGATTCCGCCACGGACGCCGAGTTCTCCCGCCTTCTCGGCGAGACGACGCTGGCCGAATCCAAGCGCACTCCGCTTCAGATCATGGCCGGCATTTCAGCCGCCTATCAGGAGAAAAGCGAGTTGCGCAGGTTTTTGGGAATCTACGAAGCCGTTTCCGAGTTGGGCAAGGAGAGCATCGGCGAAGCGCTGGAACGTGCCCGGACAGAAAACAACCCGATCGCCATTCGTGCGTTGGAAAGACGCTGGGCGGAAATCGATCCCGAGGGCGCGACGAAGGAATGGCAGGAGGGCAAAGGCAAACCGCCGGGTGACGCTTTTTTCGGTGCCTGGGCCAAGGCCAATCCAGCAGGAGCCCTCCGCTGGTTCTCCGCCTTGCCTGAGGGGGAAGTTCGCAAGGAGGCCAGCGTTGCTATTCTGGACCGAATCGCCAAGGCAGACCCTTTACGCGCTTTGGATTTCGCCAACCAACTCGCCGAGGGCAAAGACCAAGCACTGTTGGTCACCCGGGCGCTTGCCGCCCTGGGAACGAAGGATCCAACCACCGCACTGGCAGCCGCGCAGGGCCTCCCGGAAGGGCCCGGACGCAAGGCCGGGCTAGACTCGGTGGTCACGCAGATCGCAACGACGAATCTGGAGGAAGCGCAGCGACTGGCGAAGGAGCTTCCGGCGAACACCCTCTCCGGGGCAGGTTCGGTCATCGCAGGTGCGCTGGTCAAACAGAGCCCCGAGACCGCCTTGGAATGGGCCGCAGTGCTCCCGGATGGGACGACCAAGGCCTCTGCGTACGCCGGTATTGCACGGGAATGGGCCGGCCGCGACGTGGTCGCGGCGGCCACCTGGCTCGACAGTTTGCCCAAAGGAGCGGAACGCGATTCAGCCGTGGCATCCTTCGCCAACCGCACTGCTCCCCGGGATCCCGAGGGCGCCACAGCCTGGGCCTCAACGCTGCCGCAGGGCGAGCAACGCACCAGCGTGCTGACCCAAACCCTCGCAATCTGGCAGCGGGTTGATGCCACGGCCGCCGCCGAATGGCTCGCCAAGGCCCCAGGCATTTCAGCTGCCGAACGCGAAGCCCTTTCCCAGGCGGCGTCACAGCGCTTCGATCCGCAGCGCTTCCGCCAATTCCGGGAGCGGCGCGCAGGCAACTGAGCGGCCGCGCGCCCGGTCCGTGGCGCGGATTCACCGCAGCTATGGACGAATCCCCCCCTTCGCGCTCATACTTCAAAGATGCAATCTGCCACTGTACGCGTACCGGGAACCACGGCCAATCTGGGGCCGGGCTATGATTGCCTTGGCATCGCGCTGGGGCTTTCCAACGAGATAACGGTCTCCCGCCTCAACCCGGAGGCCCCGGGCCATTCGCCCACCGGCTCCCATCCCGGAGCGGCTATGGCGGCGGAAGCTTCCCAAAGCTTTTTCTCCAAGACCGGCCTCGAGCCGTTCCCCTTCGACTGGACCATCTCCGGCCAGGTTCCCCCGTCCCGCGGCATGGGCAGCTCGGTCACGGTTCGCCTGGGTCTGCTTGCCGGGTTGAACGCAATTGCAGGCGAAGCCGTCTCGCGCGACGTCCTTTTTGAACTGTGTGCAGGCCTCGAAGGGCATCCGGACAACGCCGCTCCGGCGGCGTACGGTGGCTTCACCGTGGCGGGAGGCCCCGTGGTCGCCCGCTTCGAGGTGAGCCCACAGCTGCATTTCGTGCTCCTGATCCCCGACTTTGAAGTCAGCACCCCCGCCGCGCGCCAGGTCCTACCACGGCAACTCGACCACGCTGCAGCCGTCCTGAGCTGCGCCAACGCTTGCCGCATTACGGCAGCCTTCGCCTCGCAAAACTACCCACTCCTGCGAGGAGCCTTCCGGGACGGGCTCCACCAACCCTTCAGACACGCCCTCATTCCCTTTCTGTCCGAGGTCATCGCCGCCGGGGAAAAAGCGGGGGCCCTTGGCGGCTTCCTTTCCGGCTCGGGCTCGACTATTTGCTGCGTGACCACCGAAGATCCGGAGGCGGTTGCCGCGGCGATGGCGCAGGCGGCAGAGGGAAATCACCGGACAATCATCACGCACGCGGACAACACGGGGCTGACCGTGCTTGCTAGGGCCTGATTCTGAGGAACGTCCAGCCACCCCATGGCTTCCCCAAGACTCGAGGAGTTTGAACAGTTTGCCATCGAGGTGATCCTCGAGCGCCGGCGTGGCAAACGCGCGGCGCTCCTGCGCAGCTTTCTCTGGCTGCTGAGCGGCCTGTTCCGGCTGATCGTCCAGACCAAGCTCCGGCTCTTTGCCGAGCGGGTGTTCCGCCCCCACAGCACGGGGTGTTTGGTGATCTCCATCGGCAACCTGACCGTGGGGGGCACTGGAAAGACGCCTGTCGTGGAAAAACTAGCCCGCACCCTGCAGGATGCGGGGCGGCGGGTCGCCATCCTATCCCGGGGCTACAAGGCCAAAAAGCCACCCCTGCTTCGCCGCTTGCAACGAAAATGGCTGGGCCTCGACCAGCGCAAGACCCGGGTGGTGCACGACGGGCAGAGACTCCTGCTCGACAGCCGTTTCGCAGGCGACGAGCCCTACATGCTGGCAAGATCCCTGGGCAACGTGGTGGTCCTCGTCGACAAGGATCGGGTGCGCGCCGCGCTGGAGGGAGTCCGCTCGTTTGGTTGTGACACGCTGCTCCTCGACGACGGAATGCAGTACGTCACCCTGAGCCGCCGCATCGACATCTGCCTCATCGACTGCCAGGCCCCCTTCGGCAACGAATACTTGCTCCCCCGCGGCACCCTCAGAGAGCCGCCGGAAAACCTCGCCCGCGCCAACTACATCTTCCTGACCAAAAGCGACGGCGGAGACCAAAGTGCCCTTGTGAAACGGATCCGCCGCTACAATCCCACGGCTGGAATCATCGAATGCACGCACCGCGCGCTGCACCTCAAAAACCTCTATACCGGAGAGGAACACCCCTTGGAATGGCTGCAGGGCCGCCATGTGGGAGCGCTCTCAGGAATCGCGAGGCCGGAGAGCTTTGAAGACAAACTCACCGACCTGGGCGCAAAGCTCAACCTCACCGCGCGCTTTGCCGACCACCACCGCTTTGTGGATTCGGAGCTCAACGACTTTATTTCACGCTGCGTCCGGAGGGATCTGGACGCCGTTATCACTACCGAGAAGGACAGCGTGCGGTTCCCCCACCGTCCGCCGGAAATGGACGTCCCCGTCCTGTTTCTGCGAGTTGAAATCGAGATTTTGAAGGGGCACGCAGTCTGGGAGGACCTGATAGGCCGCATCAGCCAGCCGCCTCCTGCGCTTCTTCCGGACCTGCTCTTCGCCTGAGGCCCCCGCCCGGGCCAGCCCGGGTCAATTGTTGCCGAGGCTCTCCGGCGCGTCCGTGAGAAACTCAAACACAGGGCCGTGCGTGCGAACCAATCCCCTCCAAAGCAGGGGCTGGAGGTCCGGCTCCAGAAGGCTGGGCCCCGGGGCGTGCACCACCCAGGTGCTTCCCTTGAGCTCCTTTTCCAGCTGTCCCTTGCTCCAGCCGGAGTAACCGGCAAAAACACGCAGCACCGTGCCCTCCTCCTGCACCATCTCCAGCGCGGTCTCGAGCGTCAAATCATGGCGCCACGACCAGGAACCACCACCGTTGGCGGCGTCCTCATGCCAACGGAAGGCCGCCAGCAAAAGCTGGTCCGACCCCACTGGCCCGCCCAGATAGACGGGCACCATGGCCAGTTCGCCCAATTCTTCGTTGGGCATCAGCTCGTTTAAGCGCTTGCCGCTTGGCCTGTTTAACACGACGCCAAAGGCTCCGTTCTCTGCGTCCTGCATCGAAAGAAACACCACGGTCCGCTCGAAATTCGGATCACGGAGACCGGGATGCGCCAACAACACTGACCCTGCCAACGACTCGGATTGAGGCTGAAATTCACGCACCCCGACAGCCTGCGATTTCTGCGCCCCGTGGCAAGAAGACTCCCACATTAATCGCCATAGTTTTTCGCCCCCTTCCGCCGCCGGAAAAACGGCCCTGCATCCCCCGCCCCGCCAAGACCCGAATCCCTCTCCCCTGAGTCCACTCTGATGGACTGAAGCGGGCGGCCATGTCATGCTGACACCCCGCCCCGATGGAAATCGCCCGCCAATACACGCTCGAACTCGTCTGCGCCCTCGTGTCCATTCCGGTTTTGCACTCCGCCGGTCTTGCTGTGCGCCGGGTGCTCGTCAACCGCTACCGCGTCCCGCTGGGGATTCGTTACAAGATCGCGTGCGCCGCTTTCAGTGCGTACCTCCCCCTCTACGTCTATCAGTGGACCGTCCAGGACCAGTTTGCGGCGCACGCCAAGACCCCGACAGACGTGGCGATGGACAACGCCACCGCTCAGGTCCGCCCTTTTTTGTTTCCAGAGTCTCTGTTGCAGGGGCTCCTCGCGATCTCCATTCTTTTCTGCGCGCTGACCCTCGTGCGGTTGGTGCGCAGATATTTTTGGGACGACTGGTTTGAGAAAACCATGGAGGCGGAGGCCCCCAAGTTTTTGAGCGACATTGGGAGCGCCTGCATCGTGGGACTCTCGCTGGTGCTCATCGCCACCGGAGTGTACCACAAGGACTTGAGCGGCCTCCAACTCGGCTCCACCGTCTCCGTGGCGGTGCTCGGGTTTGCGAGCCAGGACCTTCTTGGCAATCTGCTCTCCGGAATCGCCTTGCAGATTGGCAGTCCCTTCAAAAAGGGAGACTGGCTGCTCATCGACTCGCGGCGACTCCAGGTGCAGGAGGTCAACTGGCGCTCCACCCGGATGCGCTCCCCCGAAAACGTCCTCGTGGACGTCCCCAACAAAACAATCGCGGGCGGCACGATCGTCAACCTGTCCGCCCCCACCGCCGAGCGGGCCCTCCGGGTGACCGTGGGTTTTGATCACGGTGCCGCACCTGAGGAGGTGAAAGATTGCCTGTTAAGCGCCGTGCGCGCAGCGCGCAACGTCCTTTCGACCCCCGCTCCAAAAGCCGTCCTCAAAGACTTCGCCGAAGCCGCCGTCCACTACGAGCTCGTGTTCTGGGTAGCCGATGAGGACTCGATCATGGAGGCATCCGACTCCGTCCAGACCCGGATCTGGCACGAAGCGAGACGCTCCGGCCTCAAACTGGCAGTCTCCGCTCCTCTACCCCCACCCCCCTCACGCTGACCCTCCCATGTCCTCCCTCCACTCCATCCTGGCGCTCCTCGCCCTCGTCTCCTCCGCCGCACCCCTTCTGGCCGCCGACTACTTCCCGCCCCCGGACAGCAAGGGCGGCTGGCGCACGCTTTCCTCTCCGGCTGAAATCCGTGAAAAGGCGGGTATCGCCCTGGACCGCATTGAAAAAGCCTACGAGGTTTGCGAACGGGGGACGCCCAACGGGGGCCTGCTGGTCGTCCGAAAAGGCTACCTCGTTTTTGAAAGGTACTTCGGCAGAGCCAGCCGCAACGCAAATCCGGACATGGCCTCCACCGGCAAGGCGTACACCAGCATTGCCTGCGGGGTGATGCTCCACGAATTTAAAGACCGCATTCCAGAGGGTCTCGATACAAAGGTCTTCACCGAGAAATACCTTCCCCAGGCACTCCCCCTCAACGATCCGCGCAAGGCGGACATCAAGCTTGGTCATCTGCTTTGCATGAGTTCCGGGTACTGGGGTGAAGGGCAGAGTCCCTCGGGGTTTGTTCTGGGAAAAAGCCAGCCACTCAAGCCGGTCCCCGGCCAGAACATCCGCGATCTGGACCGCTCCTCGCTCGACGTGCCGCTCTGGTGCGCCCCAGGGGAAGGCTACTCCTACTCCTCGCCTGCGCCACACATCGCTTCGCTCGTCCTCCGCAACATTGCAGGAATGGAGCTCCAAGAGTACATCCGCACGCGCCTGGGAAACCCCATGGGCTGGGAGTCCTGGGGCTACTGTCTGCACCGCGGCGACTTTGACATGCCCCACGCCAACGGCGCCGGAAGCACGGCAATCCATGCAACCGACGCGCTGCGCTTCGGCTACTGCTTGGCAAAGGGCGGCATGTGGGAAGGCAAGCAGCTCGTGCCGGCGGACTACATCCGCAAGTGCCAGGAGCTCTCGCCCTACAACCCGCACACCCCGTTCACCCTCCAGTTTGAAACCAACGCGGACGGCCACGTGTTGGGCGCACCCCGCGACGCGTTTTTCAAATCAGGCGCCGGCGGCTTCGGGATCCTGGTGGTTCCTTCGCTCGACCTGGTGATCTACAAACTCGGCGGCAAGGACGGCCAATACGACCCGTCACTGACCGGCCTGCCACAACCCGAATTCACAGACCGTTCGCGGGAGAACTGGCAGCCCATTCCCCGCAGCGCCTACAACGAGGGCAGCCTTGGAGGCGACGACGGGCTCCGCAGGGTCCTCGAGCTCGTTTCGCTCGCGGTCATCGAGTAGCCCGCTACTTGGTCTCGGAACCGGCGCGGTAACAAATCAACCGCGCCGTGCTGCCATCGCGGCCGCGCTCGTTCTGCATCACCAGCAACCGGCGGTTTGCGAGCACGGGGGTTGTCCAGGTCTCGGGCGCGTCAACCAAACGCGTACGCTGCAAAACCTCCGCTTTTCCGGCGCCCGGCTTAAACCGCACCAGCTCTCCGAACTCCCCAAGGGCCAGCAATCCAGCCTCCCCCAAGTCCACCAAACTGCCCCGCCCGAACTTCCCGCCGAAGTCCTCGTGCCACTGCTCCTCACCGGTCTTGGCATCCAGGCACACCAATTCAGCCAACCGTGGATTCTGCCCGTCAAAACCGAAAATGAGGCCGTCGCGGACCACAGGCGTGTGGAACTGGGCGCCCAACCGGGAACTGCCCCAAAGCTTCCGGAGAGAGCCATCGGTGGAGAGTTCGCTCAGAATGCCGCCGCTGCCGTAGGCCTCCGTCGTAAAAACCTGGTTCTTCCCCACGAGCACGGGCGACGACGCGTTCACAGACTCCGCAATCCGGGCCCTGTGGGACAACTCCCCCAACACCGCTCCGGTGGCCGTCTCGATACACAGCAAACCGCCAGTCGCCGGACGGCTCTCACCACCCGTAAACAAGAGCACCGCGCTCTTGCCCCCGGCAGCCCCGCCCAAGCGCACCGGGATTGCCGAAGAGTACCCGGCGCCCCACTCGTGCTTGGCAACCCAGACCTCGCGCCCGGTTCCCGCATCCAACGCCACCGCACAACGCCCGCCTTCGCCGCCCACCGGGGCGATCACCTTCCCCTCGAGCACCAGCGGCGTGGAGCCATGGCCGAAAAAGTTGTCCCGCATCCCGTAGTCTGCGTGCAGATTACGCTCCCACAAAACGGCCCCCGTTTCCAGATCCACGCAATGGAGCAGCCCGGTGATTCCGAGCGCGTAAACCTTGCCACCCGCAATCACGGGATTGGACTTGGTACCGTCTCCGGAGCCGTACCTGTCCCGGTAGGGTGCCTCGTAAGGCGTGTGCCAGAGCGGCTTTCCCGATTTCAAATCCAAACAGTCGAGCACCTCCTGCGCGCCCACCCGGTGAAACACCACCACCCGCTCCCCGACCACCGCAGGACACGACCACCCCTTCCCCTTCGGAAACTCCCACGCCTTTGAGAAACCCGCTTCGGGCCAGAATCCCGTGATGTCCTCGGCCGCCGCCCTACAATCGTCACCCGGCCCCAGAAACCGGGGCCAGTCCGCCGCCTGCAACTCGACGACGGCACTGGCGCAAAGAACCACCGGCACCCAATGGCGTTTCAAACTCCCCAGCCAGCGCCGACCCGCCGAGTTCGAGCACTTCATGCTGACAAAGCCTCCTTCGGGGCACGGCCGTGGGTGAGCGGTTCAGGCAAGTCTGCAAACTCCGCCACCCGCGCGAAAAGGTCGCTGTAATCTTTCCCGTCGACGTCGCCAATCAGACAATCGGTGAGCTTCCCCCGCATCTCGGGATACTTTTTCAACATGTCCGCAAAGCTGAAGTTCCTGTCGTAGAATGCGTAAACAAGGTTACGCATGTTCTCGATGGATTCGCAAAGGCGCTCCCCGTACTCTTGGAAGAAGGAACCGCTCACGGTGCCCGCCGTCAGCGCCGCGTCCACGGCATCCGCCGCCATCTCGCCGCTCTTGAGCGCGAGGAACACCCCGCTCGAAAACACCGGATCCAGAAATGCGAACGCATCACCCGCAAGCAACAGGCCGTCCGAGGCGCAGTTGCGGGAGCGGTAGGAGTATTCGCCGGTCACCCAGTACTCGCCAAACTGCTCGGCTTCGGCGAGGTATTCCGCGATCCAGGAATTGTTTCCGATCTCCCGTTTCATGATCTCTGCGGGATCCTTTGTTCCGTTGAAGAGGTACTTTTGCTCCGCTACGATTCCCACGCTGACGACGTCGCCCCGCAAAGGAATGTACCAGAACCAGCCCCGGTCGGGCACATACGCCACAGTGGTGTTCCCCTCGTCGATGCCCGGGTCGCGCTTTGCGCCGCGGTAAAGCGTCCACACGGCAATCTTGTTGAGCTTGGGGTCGCGCACCCGCCAACCCTCGCGCAACGTCGCCACCTGCTCGCGCCCGGAGCAGTCAATGGTGATGGGTGCGAACGCCTCGAATGGACGCCCATCGGGACCGGTTGCGCAAACGCCCACCACGGCTCCGGAGTCGTTTTTGAGCACGCGCTCCACCCGGGTGAGTTCATGCACCTCGACCCCGTGTTTTCGGGCGTTGTTGAGAAGCATCAAATCAAACTCGGAACGCTCCACCTGCCACGTCTTTGCAGCCGGATGGTCCAGATGTTGGAAGAAGTAAAACGGCTGCGAACGGCGTCCCTCGGGGGTGACAAACTGCACACTGTACTTCTTGGTGAAGGCGATCTTCTCCATTTCGTCCAGCACCCCCAAGCGCGAGAGGCTAAACCAGCAGAAGGGCATCAAAGACTCACCCACATGATAGCGCGGAAACTGCTCTTTTTCGAGCAGCAGCACGCTGCGCCCTTTCTGGGCAAGAAGCGCAGAGGCTGTCGCCCCCGCTGGACCACCACCAATAACAATCACGTCGTACTGATTTTTGATCGGCATCATAGTTTTCAGGGTAGGAGTCAGACTTTCGTTTGGAAGCACCTCCACGATTTTCGCGAGAAGCGCCCCGTCTTCGGTTCGCAAAATATTGCACCGCCCGTAGAGCGGTATCCCGGGCTGGGCCCCAAGCAGGGAAGCAAGCGCGGGCGACTGGCGGAGTCTGAAAAACTCCTGGGGCTCACTCGAATACCGGACTCTGCTGGAATTTAGGATGCCGCCCAGCGGGATCCTGCCCTCGAGAATCAACGCCCGCACCTCTTCCGGCAGCCCGGAAAGAAAAATCTCGATCGCCCCGTACTCTACAGGTGCCCCGGTGGCCTCGGACAGCAACAGCACCTCCCGGGAACAAACATTCTCCGCCCCGCGCGTGCTCTGCAACACGCGCAGCCCGATCGCGCTCTCATGGAACCGCTGCAGGCGCGAGGTCATG